>JAYRTA010000233.1:0-3970 GCA_041919875.1 Arenimonas sp. | reverse complement strand
GCGCCGCGATCTGCGTGGACCAGGTGCTGGGCAGCAAGGAAATCGTGGTCAAGCCGGTGGGCCCGCAGGTCAACTCGATCCCGGGCATCTTCGGCGCCACCATCATGGGCGACGGCCGCGTGGTGGTGATCCTGGACGTCGCGCCGCTGGTGCGCCGCCAGGCCAGCCTGGCCCGCGACGTCGAGGTCGCCGCGCCGGCGCCGGTGCAGGCGCACCGCGTGCCGGTGGTGATGGTGGTGGACGACTCGATCACCATGCGCAAGGTCACCGGCCGCGTGCTCGAGCGCCACAACTTCGAGGTGATGACCGCGAAGGACGGCGTGGACGCGATCGAGAAGATGGCCGAGCGCGTGCCCGACCTGATGCTGCTCGACATCGAGATGCCGCGCATGGACGGCTACGAGCTGGCGCAGAACATGAAGTCCGACCCGCGCCTGAAGGACGTCCCGATCGTGATGATCACCTCGCGTACCGGCGAGAAGCACCGCCAGCGCGCCTTCGACATCGGCGTCAACCGCTACCTGGGCAAGCCCTACCAGGAGGTGGAGCTGATGCGGAACGTGTTCGAGATGCTGGGCCTGGAGCCGGTCAATGGCTGAGGCCGCGGTCCGCGTCGCCCTGCTGGCCCGTCCGGGCGAAGCGCGGGAACAGCTGCGCCGCGCCCTGGCCGACCTGGGCGCCGAACTGGTGGCCGAGGGCGACCCGGCCGAGCTCGATCCGGGCGACGTCGCCGGGCGGTCGCCCGGCGTCGTGCTGGTGAGCCTGGACCCGACGGTGGAGGATTCCCTCGGCCGTTTCGACGCCCTGCTCGCCACGCCTGGCATCGAGGTGATGTACGACGACGCCGAGGTCACCCGCCAGCTCGATGGTTGGGACCTGGCGCGGTGGGCGCGGCACCTGGCGGCCAAGCTGGTCGGCGGCGACGTATTGCCGCCGGCGCCCGCGAGCGCCGACCAGCTGCCGGAGTTCGATCTCTCGGCGCTGCAGCCGGGCGCGCCGCCGACCCCGGCCCAGGAAATGGCGCATGAGCGCTTCGACGATTACGCCTCCGAATCGGTCGAACTGGCCGAGTGGGTGCCCAGCGAACCCAAGCTCGCCGAGGCACCGGCGGACGAACCCGTGGCCGATGCCGCCTTCGACGCAGGGGAGGTCGAAACCACGGCGCTCGACCTGAACCTGGACGACATCGCGCTGGCGCTGGAAGGCGCCGCCGCCGACGCCGCCGCGTCCCCGGGCGATCCGCACGCGCCCAGCGGCGACACCGCGGAGCCCCCGGTGCCGGACGCGGATGCGCTGCCGGACCTGGACCTCGCGCTGGACGCCGTCGCGGCGCAGGCGCCGCTCGCGGACGCCGACGTCGGCGATGCCCCGCTGGATTTCGAGGACGCGGGCGCACTGCCCGGCGACGCGGAGGATTCCGCGCCCCTGGCCGACGTTGACCACGCGCCGCTGGACTTCGACATCGACCTGACGGCCTTGCCCGACGAGGCCGCATCGCCGGCGCCGGCCGGGTCCCCGGACGCCGACGCCTTCGACGCCAGCGCGCTCGAGCTCGACATCGACCTCTCGGCCCTGCCGGCCGACGATGCGCCCCTGGCCAGCGTCGAACCGGTGGCCCTGGCCGACGAAGAGTCGCTCGACTTCGACCTCGACCTGTCGGCCCTGCCCGAGGAGGGTGCGCCGATGGTGGTCGCGCCCGCCGAGCCCGAAGACGAGGCCACGCCGCTGCTGGCGGACCTCGAGCTCCCGGACGGCCCGGTGAACTTTTCCCGGTTCGGCAGCGACGAGCCCGCCGCGTCGGACCTGCTCGACGACGACGTGGCCGCGCTGTCCGCCCAGCTCGACGCCCTGCAGGCCGAAGATTCGGGCCGGCCGGCCCTGGTGGATGAGCTCGTGCCGCTCGCCGGCCTCGACGACGACGCCCGGGCCACGCCGCCCGCCGTCCCGCCCGCCGCCAGCCTGTCCTTCGGCGAACTGAGCCTGGCCGACGACGACGCGCCGATGGCGCCGGCGCCGGCCGCCGCGGCCCCGGCCGCCGCGGCGCCGCCCCCGGTGCCGGCCGCCGCCGGCAAGGGCTCCGCATTCGGCGACCTCGAACTGGTGCCGATGGCCAGCAACGAGGGGCCGTCCTGGGCCCAGGGCACGAACGAGGGCGCCCTGCTGGTGATCGCCGGCCTCGGTGGCCCCGATGCCGTGCGCCAGCTGCTGTCGCGCCTGCCCGATAACCTGCCGGTGCCGGTGCTGCTGTGCCAGCGGCTCGATACCGGCAAGCACGATCGCCTCGTCGGCCAGTTGGCCAAGGCCAGCGCCTGGCCGGTGGACCTGGCCGAACCCGGCAAGTGGGCCTTGCCCGGCCGCGTGGCGGTGCTGCCGCCGGACATCGGCGTCAAGGCGGTGTCCACCGGCCTGAGTTTCGTGCCGGGCGGCAGCCTCGATGCCGTCCTGGCGGCCCTGCCGGCCGCGACCACGGGCGTGGTCGTGCTCAGCGGCGCCGATCCCGCCCTGGCGCCGGCCCTGGTGGCCCTGCGCGGCGCCGGCGGCAAGGTGTGGGCGCAGGAGCCCGCGAGCTGCTTCGATCCGGCGGCGGCCGAGGCGGTGATCGCCGCCGGTGCGCCGGCGTCGGCGCCCGCCGACTTGCCCGAACTGGTCAGACAGGGCTGGGGCTGACCCACCCCTCAGGAAGGAACATGAGCCAACAGCGCGACATCCGCGGCGTCCTCATCTCGGTCACCCAGGGCCGGCTGCTGCTGCCCAATGCCTCGGTGGCCGAGGTCATCACCTATTCCGAACCCGAGCCCGTGGTGGACGCGCCCGACTGGTTGATGGGCCGCGTGCGCTGGCGCGGCTGGCGCCTGCCGCTGGTTTCGTTCTCGCGCCTGGCCGGCTGGGCCCGCGAGGACGGCCAGATGGGCGCCAAGGTGGCCGTGCTCAAGGCCCTGGGCAACAACCCCAAGCTGCCCTTCTTCGCCGTGCTTTCCACCGGCTTCCCGCGTCTGGTCACGGTCTCGCGCGAGGCCCTGGTCGAACAGCACGACATCAAGGAACTGCCGCTGGGCGTGCACTCGCGCGTCATGCTCAACGACGACGGCGCGGTGGTGCCGGACCTGTTGAGCGTCGAACTGCTGATCCAGAAGGCGATGGAGCAGGCGGCCTGAGGCATCGCGCGGGCCGCGGCCCGCGCCGTCCGCCGGGGCCTCAGCGCCCCAGGTCGCCCAGCACCGCCTGCAGCACGCCCACCGCGACCACGCCCGCCGTCTCGGTGCGCAGCACCCGCGGTCCCAGGCGCAGGCCGCGAAAGCCGGCGGCCTTCAGCACCGCGAGGTCGCGCGGCGACAGGCCTCCTTCCGGCCCCACCACCAGGCAGGCGCTGTCGGCGGCGGGCAGGTCGCCCAGGGTGCAGTCGCCGTCCGGGTCGAGCACCAGCTTGAGCGACGCGGTCGCGCCCGCGGCCCACTGCGCCAGGGGCGCGGGCGCCGCCAGCGAAGGCAGGCGCGCGCGGCCGCTCTGTTCGCAGGCCGAGGCGATCACGCCGGCCCAGTGCTGCAGGCGCTTGTCGGCCCGTCCGGCGTCGAGCTTCACCTCGGTGCGTTCGGTCTGGACCGGCGCGATCGCCGCCACGCCCAGTTCGGTCGCCTTCTGCAGGATCCAGTCCATCTTCTCGCCGCGGGCGATGCCCTGGGCCAGGGTGATGCGCAGCGGCGATTCCCTGTCCACCGCGATCCGCTCGAGCACCTCGGCGCGGGCGCCGCGCTTGCCGGCCTCGAGCAGGCGCGCGCGGTAGTCGTGGCCGTCGCCGTTGAACAGCACCAGGGCATCACCGGGCGCCAGCCGCAGCACGCGCACCAGGTGCGCCGTGGCGGCCTCGGGCAGGTCGGCCACGTCGCCGGGGGCGAGCGGCGCGTCGACGTGGCAGCGGATGGTCCTCATGCGGTGGCGTCCTCGATGGCGCTGGCGGTGACCGCGGCCAGGT
>JAYRTA010000232.1:0-3984 GCA_041919875.1 Arenimonas sp. | reverse complement strand
GAGGCCAATGGCTGGAACCTGGCCGACCTGGGCAAGGAGTTCGGCGAGTTCGAGTACAGCACCATGCGCGAGTCGGTGCTCAAGACCAAGGTCCGCATCGACGGCCGCGCCCTCGACACCGTGCGCCCGATCACCGTCAAGACCGGCGTGCTGCCGCGCGTGCACGGCTCGGCGCTGTTCACCCGCGGCGAGACCCAGGCCATCGTGGTCGCCACCCTGGGCACCGCCCGCGACGGCCAGATCATCGACGCCGTGGAAGGCGAGTCCAAGGACCACTTCCTGTTCCACTACAACTTCCCGCCGTACTCGGTCGGTGAAGCCGGCCGCATGATGGGCCCCAAGCGCCGCGAGATCGGCCACGGCCGCCTCGCCAAGCGCGGCGTGGCCGCCATCATGCCGTCCATGGAGTCCTTCCCGTACACCATCCGCGTCGTCTCCGAGATCACCGAATCCAACGGTTCGTCCTCGATGGCCTCGGTCTGCGGTTCCTCGCTGGCCCTGATGGACGCCGGCGTGCCGGTGAAGGCCCCGGTGGCGGGCATCGCCATGGGCCTGGTGAAGGAAGGCGCCGACTACGTCGTGCTGTCGGACATCCTGGGTGACGAAGACCACCTGGGCGACATGGACTTCAAGGTCGCGGGCACCGAAGGCGGCATCTCGGCCCTGCAGATGGACATCAAGATCGACGGCATCACCGAGGAGATCATGAAGGTCGCCCTGGCCCAGGCCAAGGCCGGCCGCCTGCACATCCTCGGCGAGATGGCCAAGGCCATCAGCACGCCGCGCTCGGAGCTGTCCGAGTACGCGCCGCGCCTGCTGACCATCAAGATCCACCCGGACAAGATCCGCGAGGTCATCGGCAAGGGCGGCGCCACCATCCAGTCGATCACCAAGGAAACCGGCACCCAGATCGACATCCAGGACGACGGCACCATCGTCATCGCCTCGGTGAACGCTGCCGCCGCGCAGGCCGCCAAGGCCCGCATCGAGCAGATCACCTCGGACGTCGAGCCGGGCCGCATCTACGAAGGCAAGGTCGCCAAGATCATGGACTTCGGTGCGTTCGTCACGATCGCCCCGGGCAAGGACGGCCTGGTGCACGTGTCGCAGATCTCCAACGAGCGCGTCGAGAAGGTCAGCGACAAGCTCAAGGAAGGCGACCTGGTGAAGGTCAAGGTGCTGGAAGTGGACAAGCAGGGCCGCATCCGCCTGTCCATCAAGGCCGTCGAGGAAGGCGAGGGCTAAGCCCTCCCGCCCACCGGCGCGACGGAAAAGCGGGCTTCGGCCCGCTTTTTCTTTGCGCGTCCGCCGCCGGCGCGGCTTTACCGGCGATTTACCTGGCGCAGGAATGCTTCGCACCGGCCGCCCCTTCCGGCGGCGTGGACACGGAGCAGACCATGTGGAAGTTCTTGCGTTGGACGGCGGGCCTGCTGGCCGCCGGCGTGCTGTTGCTGGGCCTGGGCGGCTGGGCCTACGTCGAAAGCCTGGACCTGGAGGCGGAGCCGGGCGGCAACCCGGCGGCGACCGCGGCCGACCTGCCCTTCGTACAGGCCGGGGTGCGCGAGCGACGGGGCCGGGTGCTGGCGGTGCTCACCAGCACCGCGCGCTTCGACCAGGGCCGGCGCAAGGGCGGATACGAGCTCACCGAGCTGTCGCGCGCCTACTGGGTGTTCGTCGCCAACGGCTACGAGGTGGACCTGGCCAGCCCGGCAGGCGGCGAGCCGCCCCAGGTGCTCGACGACGGCCTGGTCGATGCCGACCATGCCTTCCTCAACGACCCGGCCGCGAAAGCGAAGCTGGCGGCGACCCTCGCCCTGGCCGACGTGGACCCCTCGCGCTACGACGCCGTGTACTTCGTCGGCGGCAAGGGCGCGATGTTCGACTTCCCGGGAAATCAGGACATTGCGCGGATCCTGCGCGAGATCGAACCGCGTGGGGTCATCGGCGCCGTCTGCCACGGCCCGGCGGCCTTGCTCGACGTCAGGCTGGCCGAGGGCCGGCCGCTGCTGCAGGGCCGGCGCGTCACCGGCTTCACCAACGACGAGGAGCTGTTCCTGATCGAACAGGCGCGCGAGGTCTTCCCCTTCCTGCTGCAGGACGCGCTGGCGCGGCAGTCGGCCGGCTTCGTCGAGGGCCCGATGTACCTGGACAACACGGTGGTCGACGGGCGCCTGGTCACCGGCCAGAACCCCTGGTCCACCTGGTCGGTGGCCGAGGCGATGGTGCGCGTGCTCGGCCACGAGCCGGTGCCGCGCGCGCCCACGGGCGAGGAAACCAGCGTCGAGCTGCTGGCCGCCTACCACGCCGCCGGCATCGACCGGGCGCTCGCGCTCAAGGACCAGCGCCCGCCCGCCAGCAAGCACCTGCTGCTGATGCACGCCCTGGTGGCGGCGATGCAGTGGCGCCTGGGCGAGGCCTGGGACCTGCAGCGCCTGGCGCGCCATTGAGCGATCATGGCGGCGGGCAGGCGGAGGCGGGCATGTCGGTGGCGGGAGGCAAACGGATACTGCTGGTCGAAGACGACCTCGACATCGCCGCCGGCATCGGCGACTTCCTGGAGGCGCAGGGCCTGCAGGTGGACTTCGCCGGCAGTGCGCGCGAAGCGCTGGCGCGCTCGCGGGCCGCGGGCTTCGACCTGTTCGTGCTCGACGTCGGCCTGCCGGGCCGCGACGGCTTCAGCCTCTGCCGCGAGCTGCGCCAGGGGCAGGGCCTCGACACCCCGGTGATCTTCCTGACCGCCCGCGGCGCGCTGGAGGACAAGCTGTCCGGCTTCGACGCCGGCGCCGTGGACTACATGGTCAAGCCCTTCGAGCCGGCCGAGCTGCTGGCGCGCATCCGCGTGGTGCTGGCGCAGGCCTCGGCGCGCTCGACGGCGACGCTGGAGGTCGGCGGCTATCGCCTCGACCTGCACGGGGGCCTGCTTTCGCGCGACGGCCGGCGCCTGCAGCTGCATGCCGCCGGCCTGGTGATCCTGCGGCGCCTGATGCAGGCCCATCCGCGCAGCGTCGACCCGCAGTCGCTGGCCGAGGAGCTGTGGGGCGACCAGGCGCCGCCCAGCAACCCGCTGCGCGCGCACGTCTACCAGCTGCGCCAGGCCCTGCGCGAGTGCTTCGGCGAAGCGCCGATCCACACCGTGCGCGGCATCGGCTATCGCTTCGGGGACGGACAGTGAGCGGCAAGCGCAGCCTCGCCCAGGTGCTGGCGCGTCAATGGATCGCCTTCGGCCTGCTGCTGCTCGGCGCGGGGGCGGCGATGGCGGTGCTGCTGATGTTCCTGCTCGAGGACAGCTTCATCGACCACCGCCTGCGCGACGTCGCCGGCGACGTGGAGCGGGTCGCCGCGGCCCGCGTGCCCGATCGCTTCGAACTGCACGCCTACGACCGGGCACCCGCCGGCTGGCGCGCCCGCATGGACGGGCGCCGCCCGGGCGCGCTCAGCGAGTTCCGCGAAGAGGACGGCCGCTACCTGCACCTGCTGCGCGGGCGCACCCCGGCCGGCGAGGATTTCCTGCTGGCCTACGACGTCAGCGACCAGTTGCGGGTGAACCAGGCGCTGGCGCGCGCCTGGCCCTGGCTGCTGGCGATCGCCGGCGCGCTGTCGCTGCTGGCCTGGGGCCTGGCGCGGCTGTTCGCCCGGCGGGTGGCGCAGGGAGCGCGCGGACTGGTGGCGCAGGTCGCTGCCGCCGACTCGCCCGGCCAGCTCGATGCCTACGCCCGCGCCGAACCGGTGGCCGAGTTCAGCGCGCTGGCCGAACTGGCCGCCCGCGCCTGGCACTCGCGCCTGCAGCTGGTCGAGCGTGAACGCGAGACCCTGGCCTTCCTCGCCCACGAATTGCGCACGCCGCTACAGTCGGCGCGCACCAGCCTGGCCCTGCTCGAGGCCGACCGCGGCGACCTGCGCGCCTGGGCGCGCCTTCGCCGTGCCCAGGACCGGCTGGTGCGGGCCAGTCACGCCATCCTCTGGCTGTCGAGCCAGGCCCCGGTG
>JAYRTA010000231.1:0-3993 GCA_041919875.1 Arenimonas sp. | reverse complement strand
CACGATGAGCCACGAGATCCGCACGCCGATGAACGCCATCTTCGGCTTCTCGCAGCTGCTGAGCCGGCGCGTGAAGGACCCGAAGTCGCTCGAGTACGTGCGTGCCATCCGCAGCAGCGGCCAGTCCCTGCTGGCCCTGATCAACGACCTGCTCGACCTCTCCAAGGTCGAGGCCGGGCGGCTGGAGCTGCAGCCGGTGCCCACCGACGTACGCGACCTGGTCGAGTCCACCCTGTCGGTCTTCGCCGATCCCGCCGCCGCCAAGGGCCTGCGCCTGACCGCCGACATCGACCCCTTCCTGCCGCGCGGCCTGGTGCTCGACCCGCACCGGGTGCGCCAGGTCCTGATGAACCTGGTCAGCAATGCCGTCAAGTACACCGCTGCCGGCTTCGTCAGGGTGGATGTCCGCGTGGTGCCCGCCGGCGAGCGCCGCGTGGACCTGGAACTGGCGGTGGCCGACAGCGGCCCCGGTATCCCGGCCGACCAGCGCGACCGGATCTTCGAGCCCTTCCATCGCCTCGGCCTGGAGCAGGGCGAACGGGTCGAAGGCACGGGCCTGGGCCTGTCCATCGTGCGCAGCCTGGTCGAACTCATGGGCGGTCGCGTGCAGGTGGCGCCGGGCGAGGGCGGCGGCTCGGTGTTCCTGGTGCGCCTGCCCGGCCAGGACGTCGCCGCGAACGAAGCGCCGGTCGCCAGCGCCGCCGCCGCCGACGCGGACTTCCGCAAGCTCGCGCCCTCGCGCATCCTGATCGTGGATGACGTGCCGCTCAACCGCGAGCTGCTGTCGGCCTACCTCGCCCAGTCCGGCCACGAGCTCGCCTTCGCCGACGACGGCCTGCAGGCGATCGGGAAGGTGCGCGACTGGCACCCGACGGTCGTGCTGCTCGACATCCGCATGCCGCGCCTGGACGGCCGCGCCGCCGCCGAACGCATCCGTGCCCTGGCCGAAGGCCGCCGCATCTGCCTGGTCGCCGTCACCGCCTCCAGCATGACCAGCGACGAGCGCCAGCTGCGCCAGCTGTTCGACGGCTACCTGCGCAAGCCGGTCTCGCCGCGCGACCTGTACGACTGCCTGGTCGAACTGGTGGGCACCCGCAGCCATCCCGAAGGCTGTTCCATCGAAGGGCAGGCCGCGGCCCCCGCGGACGGCGAGGACGCACCGATGACGCAGGACCGGCGCGACGCCGCCGAGCCGGCCGTGCAGGCGCTCGAGGCCCTGGTCGGCGCGCGCCTGCCGGCCGTGCAGGCCACGATGCGCATGAAGGAACTGCGCCAGCTCGCCGACGAGATCGTCGACATCGGCCGGCGCGGCGCCCTGGAACGCGTGGTCGACCTGGGCAGCCGCCTGCAGTCGGCCGTGGACAGCTTCGACATGACCACCCTCGATTCCCTGCTCGACCAGCTGCCGCGCTTCGTGGCGGCCGAACGCCATCGCCTGGAGGACCGCTGACGTGCCACCCCTGAGCCTCAACGGCGCCGTCGTCCTGGTCGTGGACGACCAGCCCGCCAACGTCCGCCTGGTCGGCACCGTGCTCAGCGAGGCCGGGTTCGACGTGATGCCGGCCATGTCGGGCGAACAGGCCCTGTCGCGCCTGCAGCACGCCCGCCCGGACCTGATCCTGCTCGACATGCGCATGCCCGGCATGGATGGCTTCGAGGTGCTCGAACGCCTGCGCCGCGACGCCCAGCTGGCCGACATCCCGGTGATCTTCCTCACCGCCGCCGCCGAGCGCGAGCTGGTGGTGGAAGCGCTGGAGGCCGGCGCGGTGGACTACCTCACCAAGCCCTTCGTCGCCGAGGAACTGGTGGCGCGGGTGCGCGCGCACGCCCTGCTCAAGCAATACCGCGACCGCCTGCGCAAGGCGATCGAGGAGCGCGAGCACATGACCTCGGTGGTCGCGCACGACCTGAAGAACCCGCTGTTCAGCATCAGCCTCTCGGCGACGCTGCTGGAAGAGGTGGCCGACGACCCGGCCCGCGTCCGCAAGGTCGCCACCACCATCGCCAATTCCGCCCAGCGCTCGCTGGGTTTCGTCGAGCGCTACCTCGAGCGCCGCGCCGACATCGAACTGCGCCGCGGCTACGTCCCGCGCGTCTTCGATGCCCACCTGCTGGTGCGCACCTGCTGCGACGACATCGAATCCCAGGCCGCCCACAAGGGCCAGCGGCTCGAATACCGGCTCGAGAACGTCGACCCGGTGCTGGCCGACGCCGATGCCTTCGGGGTGTCCTACGGCAACCTGTTGTCGAACGCGGTGAAGTATTCGCCGCCCGGCGCGGTCATCGACATCATCGTCGGCCCGGGCCGGCCCGGCACGGTGCGCGTCACCGTGGCCGATCGCGGCCCGGGCATCGGCGAGGCCGAGCGCGAGCAGCTGTTCCGGCGCTTCGCGCGGCTGGAGGCCAAGCCCACCGGCGGCGAGTCCTCGACCGGCGTCGGCCTGGCCGCCGCGTTCCGCGAATCGCAGTGGATGGGCGGCGAACTGTGGCACGAGCCGCGCAACGGCGGCGGCTCGATCTTCGTGCTGGAACTGCCGGTCGCGCCGGCGGAGTCCCGTCCCGCGGCCTGAACGGGCTGGGCGATCTGCACGTGCATCGTGCAAGTCGCCGGGCCGACGGCCGCGCCTGCAATGCGCATTGCATGGAATCCGGGCGATTCCCCGCGGCCCCGGCATTGGCACGCTTCTTGGAACGTGGTTGGAGCAGGCCAACACGGCCTCGCAATTCCCTTTCCCCCCAAGAGGAACGCCAAGATGCAGAACGCCAACACCGTCAAGGACCTCGTGCAGATCTCCCGCGATGGCCTCGAGTTCTACCAGGACGCCATCGGTGAGGTGCGCAGCGAGCGCCTCAAGACCGTGTTCAACCGCATGGCCGCCAGCAAGCGCAGCCTGATCGACGCGCTCTCGGTGAAGCTGGCGGTGAACGACGAGGACGTCCCGACCGACGGCACCCTGGCCGGCACCCTGCGCAAGGCCTATGCCGACGTGCGCGCCAAGCTGAGCTCGAACGAGGACAAGGTCTACGTCGCCCAGCTCGAGGAGGCCGAGGATCGCCTGCTCAAGCACTTCGAAGAGGCCATCAAGGACGCCACCGACCCGTCGGTGCGGGCCCTGCTGCAGCAGCACTACCCGCAGGTCCGCGCCAGCCACGACGAGATGCGTGCGCTCAAGCAGCAGCTCGCCGCCTGATTCCCCCACGCCCCCCGAGGACACCCATGAACACGATCAACAAGACCCTGCTCGCCGGCTTCATCGCCGCGTCCCTCGGCCTCTCCGGCGCCGCGCTCGCCAACGATACGCAGGCCCCGGAGCGCACCGCCGGCCAGGCCATCGACGACGCCACCATCACCGCCTCGGTGAAGGCGAAGCTGCTCGAGGACGACCGCACCGACGGTTTCGACATCAATGTCGACACGATGAACGGCCGCGTCACCCTGCGCGGCGGTGCCGACACCTCGGCCGACAAGGCCGCGGCCGGCGAGATCGCCCGCGGCACCGACGGCGTGGTGTCCGTGGACAACCAGCTGACCGTCGCCGCGCCGGACACGCCGGCCCGCGACGCGGCCAACCAGGCCACCGCCTCGGGCGAAGTGCGCCAGGCCGCCAGCGAGACCGGCGAGGTGATCACCGACGCCTGGATCACCAGCAAGGTCAAGGCGCAGCTGCTGGCCGATGGTGATGTCTCGGGGCTGGAGATCAGCGTCGAGACCACCGACAAGGTCGTGCGCCTGACCGGCGATACGCCCAGCGCCGCCGTCCGGGCCGAGGCGATCCGCATCGCCGAGTCCACCGAAGGCGTGGCCCGCGTCGATGCGAGCGGCCTGACCGTCGCCGGCGGCAAGGGCGACGCCCGCTGACCCGGGGCGTCCTGCCCTGGCACCCGACGCCGCGCAGACGGCGCGGCCCGCGCCGCCGGGACACGCACGTGCTGGACCGACCCCCCCGGTCTGTGTGCGTGCCCGGCGGCGACGGGTGGGTGTCGCCCGGGACG
>JAYRTA010000230.1:0-4005 GCA_041919875.1 Arenimonas sp. | reverse complement strand
TGCGGGCCAGGAAGTCCGGCCGGGGCAGGGGCCGCGCGCCCAGGAAGGCCAGGTGCGGGTTCTCCACCTGCGCGTCGATCAGCGGCCAGCCCCAGCCCGCCAGCGCCCGCGCCAGTCCGGCCAGGGCCACCTTCGAGCCACCCGGGGCGTGGCTGAACATGCTTTCGGCGAAGAACATCCGGCCCACCGCCACGCCGTACAGCCCGCCCACCAGCGTCCCGCCGTCGAAGACCTCGGCGCTGTGGGCATGGCCCAGCCGGTGCAGCGACCCGTAGGCCGCGCGCATGGCCGGCGTGATCCAGGTGCCGTCCTGGCCAGGGCGCGGCGTCTCCGCGCAGGCCGCCAGCACGGCCTCGAAGGCCGTATCGAAGCGGACCTGCCACGGGGACCGGCGCAGGTCGCGCCGGAAACGGGTGGACAGGCGCACGCCGCCGGTGTCGAACACCATGCGCGGGTCGGGCGACCACCACAGGATCGGCTCGCCCGGCGAGTACCAGGGAAAGATGCCGCGCGCATAGGCCGCCAGCAGCCGCGCCGGCGACAGGTCGCCACCCCAGGCCAGCAGGCCGTTGGGTTCTCGCAGGGCCCGGTGCGGCGGCGGGAACGCCGCGGGGTCCTCAGCCGGCAGGCGCGGGATCGGCAGGGGGTTCACGGTAGGGACTATGCCCCATCAGTCGCCGGGCAAAGCCGCGGGCATGCTGCGCTTCCTCCGCGCACCAGGCCTGCAGGGCGTCGGCGAAGGCCGGGTGGCCCACCCAGTGGTGGCTGCGGGTGATCGCCGGCAGGAAGCCGCGGGCGATCTTGTGCTCGCCCTGGGCCCCGGGCTCGAACACCTGCAGGCCCTCGCGCAGGCAGTAGTCGATGCCCTGGTAGTAGCAGGTCTCGAAATGCAGGCCCGGCGGCGGGCGTGGGCTGGCGGCGCCCCAGTAGCGGCCGTACAGGCGATCGCCGCCGCGCAGGAACAGGGCGCCGGCCTCGGGCCCGTCGCCGCGCTCGGCCAGCACCAGCACCAGCTGGCGCGGCATCGCCGCGGCCAGGTGCCGGAAGAACGCCAGCGTCAGCGCCGGATGGTTGCCGTAGTCGGCGAAGGTGCGCAGGTAGAAGCCGTGCATCGCGGCCAGGTCGTCGGCGCTGGCCTCGTCGCCGTGCAGCACCCGGAAGCGGAAGCCTTCGCGCCGCACCTTCTCGCGCTCCTGGCGGATGTTCTTGCGCTTCTTCGGCTCCAGCGCGTCCAGGAACCGGTCGACATCGGCCCAGCCGCGGTTGCGCCAGTGGTACTGCACGTCCTCGCGCGCCAGCCAGCCCGGGCCGAAGGCCGGCGTTTCGGCCTCGGGGTGGAAGTTCACATGCAGGGAAGACAGGCCGTCGCGCTGCGCTTGCGCGCGCATCGCCTCCACCAGGGCACGGCGATCGGCGGGGTCGCGGGCCAGCAGCCGCGGTCCGGTGACGGGCGAGTAGGGCACGGCCACCAGCCACTTCGGGTAGTAGTCCAGGCCGTGCTCGGCGTAAGCCCGGGCCCAGGCGTGGTCGAACACGAATTCGCCATGCGAATTGGCTTTGAGGTAGGCCGGCGCCGCCGCCACCAGCTCCCCGTCGCGCCAGAGCGTGGCGTGCCGCGGCACCCAGCCCCAACGCGGCCGCAGGCAGCCGGTGGTTTCCAGTCCGGCCAGGAAGGCATGCGCCAGGAAGGGGTTGTCGCCGCCGTGCAGGCCATCCCAGGCCTGCGCCGGAATGTCCCCCAGCCCCTCGTGGAGTTTCAGCGTCGCCATGCGGCCATTCTAGGAGCGCCCGCAGCCGCGGCGGCGTGAATCCGCGCCGTGGACCGGTATCGCGCCTGCGGCGGTGCCGGTCGGAACCGGCTTATTCCTTGTCGAGGAACTTTTCGGCGTCCAGGGCCGCCATGCAGCCGAAGCCGGCCGAGGTGATGGCCTGGCGGTAGACCTGGTCGGCGACGTCGCCGGCGGCGAACACGCCCTCGACCGAGGTCGCCGTGGCATTGCCTTCCAGGCCCGACTTGATGGTCAGGTAGCCGTTGCGCATCGCCAGCTGGCCCTCGAACAGCGAGGTGTTGGGCGTATGGCCGATGGCCACGAAAAAGCCGTTGACCGCGATCTCCCGGGTCGAGTCGTCCTTGGTCGAGCGGATGCGCATGCCGGTCACGCCCGAATCGTCGCCCAGCACCTCGTCCACCGTGTGGTCCCAGATCAGCTCGACCTTGCCGGCCGCCGCCTTGGCGAACAGCTTGTCCTGCAGGATCTTCTCCGAGCGCAGCTTGTCGCGCCGGTGCACCAGGTAGACCTTGCGGGCGATGTTGGACAGGTACAGGGCCTCCTCGACGGCGGTGTTGCCGCCGCCGATCACCGCCACGTCCTGGTCGCGGAAGAAGAAGCCGTCGCAGGTGGCGCAGGCCGAGACGCCCTTGCCCATGAACTTCTGTTCGGACTCGATGCCCAGGTACTTGGCGCTGGCGCCGGTGGCGATGATCAGGCCGTCGCAGGTGTACTCGCCGTTGTCGCCCACCAGCCGGAACGGCCGGCGCGCCAGGTCGACGGTGTGGACGTGGTCGAAGATGATCTCGGTCTCGAAGCGCTCGGCATGCGCCTGCATGCGCGCCATCAGGTCCGGGCCCATCAGGCCGTGGGCATCGCCGGGCCAGTTGTCCACCTCGGTGGTGGTCATCAGCTGGCCGCCCATCTGCAGGCCGGTCACCAGTACCGGCTTGAGGTTGGCGCGGGCGGCGTAGACGGCGGCGGCGTAGCCGGCCGGGCCGGAACCGAGGATGAGCAGGCGGGCGTGTTTGGTGGTGGTCATGGGCGGGTCTGGGGAGGAGTGGGGGCTCGCGTGAAGCGCCCGCGGAGGGCAGGTCGCGAAGGTGGGGTAGCTTGGGGGGCGCCCCGGGCCAAATCAAGGCGAGCGACGGGCCCACGGCGTTGCAGCGCGCACGACGGCGGGCTGGGCGATGCCGCGCCACTGCTGTATAAACACCGGCTTAGACGGGTTTGCTGAGGTCAATCCTTCCGGTGGCGCGTTCCCCAGAAAGAACCAGCGGTGCCGGCACCGACCGGCGCCAGAAACTGTGGCGCGAACTCGCGCTCGTGGCGCTGTCGCCGCTGCTGCTCTACCTGCTGGCGAGCCTGCTGAGCTACCACACCGACGACCCGGGCTGGTCCCGCACCGGCAGCGTCGCCGGTCCCCTGCACAACTTCGGCGGCCTGGTCGGCGCCTACCTGGCCGACCTGGCCTTCTGGTCCTTCGGCTACGTGGCCTACACCCTGCCGCTGGTGCTGGGCGGCATCGCCTGGATCGCCCTGTTCGGGCTCGATTCCGACGGCGACGGCCGGGTGGATTTCGGCCCGGCCCTGCGGCTGGTCGGCATCGTCGGCTTCCTGGTCTCGGCCTGCGGCCTGCTGCACGTGATCGGCGGCCCGGCGCCGGACCTGCCCGAACAATCCGGCGGCATCCTGGGCCAGCAGGTCGGCTGGGCGATGCGCACGGTGTTCGGCGGCCTGGGCGGCAACCTGTTCCTGTTCACCGTGCTGCTGATGTCGGTGACCCTGTCCACCGGACTGAGCTGGTTCGCGCTGATGGACTGGATCGGCGGAAAGGTGCTGTCCCTGTTCGCCCGCTTCGGCCAGGGCGCCAAGCAGGCCGCGGAATGGCAGCGCGCCCGGGCCATGCGCGAGGAGCGCGAGGAAGTGCGCAAGGTCGAGACGGTCAAGCGCGCCAAGCGCGAGCCGGTGAAGATCGAGCCCCCGCCCAAGGCCGCGATCGAGAAATCCGAGCGCGCCCAGCGCGAGCAGCAGATCCCGCTGTTCAATGCCGCCGGCAACGGCGACCTGCCGCCCCTGTCGCTGCTGGACGAACCCAAGGAACAGGCCAAGGGCTATTCCGAGGAAACCCTGGAGGCGCTCAGCCGCCAGATCGAATTCAAGCTCAAGGACTTCCGCGTCGAGGTGCAGGTGGTCGGCGCCTACCCGGGCCCGGTGATCACCCGCTGCGAGAGGG
>JAYRTA010000229.1:0-4035 GCA_041919875.1 Arenimonas sp. | reverse complement strand
AGCATCCTGGTGATGCCGTAGGGGCGCAGGTCGAAGTGGCTGCGGATCAGCTTCTCGATCTTCTCGTCGCTGATCTTGCCGGTGCCGAAGGTGGTCACCGAGATCGAGGTCGGCTCGGCCACGCCGATGGCGTAGCTCACCTGCACCTCGCACTTGTCGGCCAGGCCGGCGGCGACGATGTTCTTGGCCACGTAACGCGCGGCGTAGGCGGCCGAGCGGTCCACCTTCGACGGGTCCTTGCCCGAGAACGCGCCGCCACCGTGGCGGGCCATGCCGCCGTAGGTGTCGACGATGATCTTGCGGCCGGTCAGGCCGGCGTCGCCCACCGGGCCGCCGATCACGAAGTTGCCGGTCGGGTTGATGTGGATCTTCGAGGTGGGCAGGGCCTTGAGCCACTTCTTGGGCAGCACCGGCTCGAGGATGTGCTTCATCACGCCCGCGACGATGTCCTTGTGCTTGATGCCCGGGTCGTGCTGCGTGGACAGCACCACGGCGTCGAGGCCGGTGATCTTGCCGTCCTCGTAGCGCAGGGTCACCTGGCTCTTGGCGTCCGGGCGCAGCCACTTGAGCTTGCCGGCCTTGCGCACCTTGGCCTGCTGCTCGACCAGGCGGTGCGAGTAGTAAATGGCCGCCGGCATGTACTCCGGCGCCTCGTTGCAGGCGTAGCCGAACATCAGGCCCTGGTCGCCCGCGCCCTGTTCTTCCGGCTTCTTGCGGTCCACGCCCTGGTTGATGTCGGGGGACTGCTTGCCGATCATGTTGACGATGGCGCAGGTGTGGCCATCGAAGCCGACGTTGGAATTGTCGTAGCCGATGTCGTTGATCACACCGCGGGCCAGGGCCTCGATGTCCACCCAGGCGGTGGTGGTGATCTCGCCGGCCACGATGGCGGCGCCGGTCTTCACCAGGGTTTCGCAAGCCACGCGCGCCTTCGGATCCTGGGCCAGGATCGCGTCCAGCACCGCATCGGAAATCTGGTCGGCCATCTTGTCCGGGTGGCCTTCGGAGACCGACTCGGAGGTGAAGAGGTAGCTGGACATCGTTGCTTATATCCCTTGATTGAGATGAAAGGATGGGTGGGGCCGCGCATGATACACGGCGCTCCCCCGGGGTGCATCCTGCCGCCCCCGGCGTTGCAGGTCCATTAAGTGCCGCCGGACGGGCCGGCTCACGCGGCCGCCACCCGCCGGGCGGTTAGCATCGGCGCATGGATTCCCTCAGCCAGATCGTCCTGGGTGCCGCGGTCGCGGGCGCCCTCGTTCCCGCCGGGCACCGCCGGGCCGCGATGGCCGCCGGTGCCGCCCTGGGCACCTTGCCCGACCTCGATTCGGTGCCGATGTGGTTCCTGGGCCTGGACCCGGTGGCCAGCATGACCTGGCACCGCGGGCCTTCGCATTCGCTGCTGGTGCTGCTGCCCTTCGCCGTGCTGCTGTGGTGGTTGTTCAAGCGCACCGGCGGGCGGGTGGCCGAGGCGCCGGGGCCCTGGCTGGCGGCGATCACGCTGGCGCTGGTCACGCATCCGCTGCTCGATGCCTTCACCGTCTACGGCACCCAGCTGTGGTGGCCGCTGCCGCCGTCGCCGGCGATGTGGAGCAGCATGTTCATCATCGACCCGCTGTACACCTTGCCGCTGCTGGTGGCCTGCATCGTGGCGCTGTGGCGCGGCACGCGGCCGGCGGCACGGCGGGCGCTGGTGGCGGGCCTGGCGCTGAGCACGGCCTACCTGGGCTGGTCGCTGGCGGCCAAGGCCCTGGTCGAGCGCGAGGCCGACGAGGCCCTGGCCGCGCGCGGCCTGCAGGACGCGCCGCGCTTCTCGGTGCCGATGCCCTTCAACACCCTGCTCTGGCGCGTGGTGGTGATGACGCCCGAAGGTTTCCTCGAGGGCGAGCGCTCGCTGGTGGCCGACCGCGGGCCGATGGCCTTCCGCGCCTATCCCTCCGACACGCGGGCGCTGGCCGAGGCGGCCGACCTGCCGGCCGTGCGCCGCCTGGCCTGGTTCAACCACGGCTACATGAAGGCCGAGGTCCGCGGCGGGCAACTGGTGCTGAGCGACCTGCGCATGGGGGCCGAGCCCGATTACAGCTTCCGCTTCGTCGTCGCCGAGCGTGCGGGCAGCGGCTGGCGCGCGATCCGGCCCGAAGCCGCGGGCTGGATCCAGGCCGGGTCGAGCGACGAGGGCGGTTCGGGCCGCATCGGCGAGCGCCTGCGGCAGATGTGGGAGCGGATCTGGACGATGCCGCCGGCTCAGGCGGCGGGCGCGACGTCCCAGGCGACGCCGGCCGAGAGCGCGTCGAAATAATCGCGGGTCAGCCGCAGCTGTTCGGCGGCGGTGGCGGCGCGGTTGACCACGTGCCGGAAGGCGGCGTTCTCGGGGCGGTCCTTCGCGTACCAGCCCAGGTGCTTGCGGGCGATGCGCACGCCGGATTCTTCGCAGTAGAAGGCATGCAGGTGCCGCAGGTGGCCCAGCAGCACCTCGGCCACCTCGGCGGGCCTGGGCTCGGGCAGCAACTCGCCGGTGGCGAGGTAGTGCGCCACCTGCCGGAAGATCCAGGGCCGGCCCTGGGCGGCGCGGCCGATCATCACCGCGTCGGCGCCGGTGTGGCGCAGCACGAAGGCGGCTTTCTCCGGCGAATCCACGTCGCCGTTGGCCAGCACCGGGATGCGCAGCGCGGACTTAACGGCGGCGATCGTGTCGTACTCGGCCACGCCGGTGTACTGCTGGTCGCGGGTGCGGCCGTGCACGGCCAGGGCGGCGATGCCGCTGTCTTCGGCGATGCGGGCGATGGCCAGGGCATTGCGGTGCGCGGCATCCCAGCCGGTGCGGATCTTCAGCGTCACGGGCACGTCCACCGCCTGCACCACGGCGGACAGGATGCGCGCCACCAGGGCTTCGTCGCGCATCAGCGCCGAGCCGGCCCAGGCATTGCAGACCTTCTTGGCCGGGCAGCCCATGTTGATGTCGATGATCTGCGCGCCGTGGTCGACGTTGTAGCGGGCCGCCTCGGCCAGAACCTCGGGCACGGTGCCGGCGATCTGCACGCTGACCGGCGCCGGCTCGCCGACGTGGTCCATGCGGTGCAGGGACTTGGCCGTGCCCCAGAAGCGCGGGTCGGAGGTGGTCATTTCCGATACGCACAGGCCCGCGCCCTGCTGCTTGCACAGCATGCGGAAGGGCTTGTCGGTGACGCCGGCCATCGGCGCCAGCACCACGCGCGGGGCGATGGCGTGGGGGCCGATGCGCAGGGCCCCGGCCGGGGCGGGCGGAGTGCGGTCCATGGCCGGCATTCTAGCCGGCGGGGAGATCAGGCCCGCGGCGCGAGCTCGGCGGCGTAGGGCATGGCCAGGGCGGCGCCGGCGCGTTCGGTGCTGCGGGCGGCGTAGCGGTTGGCGAACGCCACCGCGGTGCGGAAGCGGCCCTTGGGGTCGCGGGCGAGCGCGGCGGCCAGGGCGCCGCTGAAGGCATCGCCGGCGCCGGTGGTGTCGAGGGCGCGCACGGCCTCGCCGGGCACGCGGTAGTGGCTGCCGGCGTCACCGCGCAGGTTGTCGGACGGGTGCGAGACGAACACCCCGGCGGCGCCGAGCGTGATCACCACCGTGCCGTCGCGCACCAACTGGCGGCACAGGGCGTGCAGGGCGTCGTCGTCGGTGACCGCCAGCCGGTCGGCGTCGATGGCCAGCGAGGCATGGCGGGCCAGCAGCGCCGCGAATTCGGTTTCGTTGGGCGTGAGGATGTCGGCCTGGGCCAGCAGCGAGGCCGTGGTGGGCGCGTTCGCCGGCGCCGGGTTGAGCACGGTGATCGCACCGGCCAGGTTGGCCAGGCGCAGGGCATCGGCGATGGCATCGCCGGCCACTTCCAGCTGGGCCAGCAGGACGGTGGCGTCCTCGATGGCGGCGCGCTGGCGGGCGATGTGCGTGGTCGAGAGCGCGGCGTTCGCGCCCGGCGCCACCACGATCACGTTGCGGCCGGTGGCATCGACGAAGATGCCGGCCGAGCCCGAGGGCTGGTCCGGATGCATTTCCGCCAGCAGCTCGATG
>JAYRTA010000228.1:0-4039 GCA_041919875.1 Arenimonas sp. | reverse complement strand
ACAGCATGATGCCCAGGAAGCTCGCCTCGAGGAAAAACGCGGTCAGCACCTCGTAGGCCAGCAGCGGCCCGGCGATGTTGCCCACCGTCTCCATGAAGCCCGGCCAGTTGGTGCCGAACTGGAAGCTCATGGTGATGCCGCTGACCACGCCCAGCGCGAAGGTCAGCGCGAACACCTTCACCCACAGGTAATAGGCGTCGAGCCAGTGCCGCTGCCCGGTGCGCAGGAAGCGCAGCTTGAAGAACAGCAGGAACCAGGCCAGCGCGATCGTGATGGTCGGGAACAGGATGTGGAAGCTGATGTTGGCCGCGAACTGGATGCGCGACAGCAGCAGCGGATCGAGCTCGTTCACGAGGCCACCTCCTGCGGCTCACCGGCCTTGCCGCCACCCAGGCCGCGCACCTTGTCGGTGAACTGCAGCAGGGTGGTGGCCTTGGCGCCGAGCGACATCAGCTTCTCGAGCGTGGCCGGCGACAGCTTGCGCACCTCGGCGAACCAGTCGGTGAGCTGTTCGATCAGGTCGTGCATCTCGCGCATGCGCGCCTGGGCATGGGCATCCTCCGCCGAGCCCGGGGTTTCGAGCATCGCGTCGCGCAGCATCGAAAGGGTCGGGTCCACCTCGCGCCGCTGCCGCTCTTCGGACAGGGTCTTGAAGATCTGCCAGACGTCCTCGGGGGCGCTGTAGAAGTCGCGGCGGTCGCCGGGCTGGTGGCTCAGGCGCACCAGGCGCCAGGACACCAGCTCCTTGATGCCCATGCTCACGTTCGAGCGGCTGACGCCGAGCTTGTCGGTGATCTCGTCGGCGGTCAGCGGCCGGGCCGAGATGAACAGCAGCGCGTAGATCTGCCCGACCGTGCGGTTGATGCCCCAGCGGCTGCCCATTTCGCCGAAATGGAGCACGAAGGCCTGGCTGAGCGGCGGGAGGTCCATGGCGTCACCGGAAGTTTCAGAAATTTCTGAAACATTAAACGCCGCTCCCTGCCCCGAAGCAAGCCGCCCCACCCGCCCGTTTAGCCCGCAGCCACCCCGGGCAAGCCGCCCGCGGCCCGCCGGAGAGGGCCTGCCCGTGACCCGCCCTCCCCTGGCGGGAGAGGGCCTGGCAGTGACTCCCTCTCCCCTGGCGGGAGAGGGCCGGGGAGAGGCGCCTTCAGTTGGCGAACCGGTAGCTCACCTTGATCAGCAACTGCTCGGCATCCCGCAGCGAGCTGGCGTCACCCAGCAATTCGCCCAGGCCCCGGCTCGCATCCTCGGTGGCCAGGCCGCCGCGGCCGTACACGATGTACAGGTCCGACAGCGGCGCCAGCTCGTAGCGCCAGCGCACCTGGAAGCCCAGGTTGGCCAGGCTGAAATCGCCGATGTCGGCCGGCGTGGCGATGGCGATCGGCTCGCCGTTGGCCGCCACCGCCCAGGCCTGGCCCAGGCGCGCATCCAGGGCGATGGTCTCGAGCTTCACGCGCAGCTCCTGCCGCGTGCCGATCTGCCACTCGAGGTTGGCCGAGACGCTGGCGGTATCGGCGCGGTAGCTGCCCAGGCGGTTGCCGCCGCGCCAGAGCAGCCAGTCCGGCTCGTGCTTGAGCTGCAGGCCGAAGCCCAGGGCCAGGCCCTCGCCCAGGTGCAGGGTCGGTTCGAAATACAGCTGCAGGCCCGGGCTTTCCGGCCCGTCCAGGCCCTCGGCGGCCAGCCGCGCGTTGCCGTACAGCGACCAGCGGCCGCGCTGCGGGCGGAAGCGCTCCCAGAACGCGAACACCTTGGCCGGCACCCGCACCACGCCGTTGCCGCGGGTGATGCGGTCGTCGTGGCCGGCCGACCAGGCCGCCAGGTCCCAGAACTCGTTGCCGCCGTCGCGCAGTTCGCCGAAGCGCTGGATGGCCGCCGCCTCGGCGATCACCAGGCCATCGATGTTGCGGCGGTTCGAGACGGCCCAGCGGGTTTCGTAACTGGCGTAACGCGAGCCTTCGGCCGGCGCGTCCTCGCGCCGGGCCAGTTCGTAGCGCACGTAGTTGAAGTCGTTGCGGTCGAGGTAGCCGATGTCGTTGAGCTCGAGCTCGTCGCCCAGGCGCAGCACGTACAGCTGCTGGCGCCAGCCCTGGCCCATCAGCCAGTCCACGCGGGTCTGGAAGCCCAGGTCGTCGCGCTCGTTGCCCGCGGTCGTGGTCGACGAAGCCACGAGCTGGCTGCGCACGGTCCAGGCCTGCGACGGCGTCCAGAGGTGGTCGGTGGACAGCACCGTGGCCTCGCGGTCGAGCCAGGGACGCTCGACGTGGGTCGCCATCACGCCCAGGTCGTGCGCGCCGAAATCGCGGGTCGCGCGCAGGGCGAAGAAGTCGCGGCCCGCCTCGCCCTTCTCGCTCGCCGCCAGCAGGCCGTAGCGCACCTGGCCCAGGCTGCCGTTGAGCTTGAGCGCCGCCGCCACGTCGCCGGCGCCCGAGCCGTCGTCGGCCGGGCCGCCGATGCGTCGGGTGTAGAGCAGGCGGCTGTTGCCGGTGCCGAAGGGCACGTCGAACAGGCCCTGGTTCTCGGTGAAGAAGGGGCGCTTGTCGCCGAAGAAGCTCTCGACCGCGCTGAAGTTCACCACCAGGTCGTCGCTCTCGACCTGGCCGAAGTCGGGATTGATCGTCGCCGACAGCTGGAACTGTCCGTTGGGCTTCCAGAACAGGTCGGCGCCGGCGTCGAAATCGCTGGCCCCGGCGACGTTGTCGTAGACGCCCACCGCATACGGCGTCACCGCCAGCAGCGCCTGTTCGTAGTGCGGCACCTCGACCCGGGCGAAGTCCGAGACGAAACGCGGCCGGGTATAGCTGGCGTTGGGCCAGGCGATGCGTTCACCGGTCTGGGCCACCACGCGGTCGAGGTAGATGCCCAGGTTGCGGGTGCCGTTCTCCGGGCGCGCCATCGGCGCGACGTGCCAGGGCACGAGGATCTCGACGTACCAGGCCTGCTCGTCCTGCGAGGTCGCGTGGTGCCAATGGCCGTCCCAGTCGTCGTTGAAGTTGCGCTCGCTGGTGATCACCTCGTCGGCGATGCCGCCGGGCAGGGACACCACGAAGTCGTAGCCGGTGCGGCCGTCGCCGTCGAAATCCACCATCAGGTTGACGCGGTCGAGCTGGCCCATCTGGTCGCGGCGCGTGCGCTGGGTCGAGCGCGCCACGCCGGCCGGCTGTTCGTTGCGGAACGCGACCGCCAGCCCCTGGGGCGTGGCCTTGATCCAGGCCTCGGTGCGCAGGCTGCCGGGATTGCCGGTCAGGGGCTGCACCTGCACGAACTCGGTGACGTGGCGCGCGTCGTCCCATTCGCCCGGGCCGAGCACGCCGTCGATCTCGACGGCGGGCGCGCGCAGCGGCAGGCCGGCGAGGGCCAGGAGCAGGAGGCGGGTGGAAAGGGTCATGGCAGGGCGCCGGCCGGGAGGTGGCGACATTCTGGGCAGGGCGCCCGGGGGCACCGAGGCCCATAGGTCATGGCAACCCGGACGCCCCGACCGGCATCCGGGGCACGGGGGCGGGACTCAGGCGCGCGACTTGCGCTTGGGCTGCAGCATCGTGCCCGTGCAGCGCGGCGAGCCGCAGCGGCAGGCCCAGCGCTTCTTGAGCGCGGCGGTGTGCGCCTCGGCCAGCACGATGCCGTAGTTGTAGGTGAGCTCCTCGCCGGGGGCGATGTCGCGCATGGCCTCGATGTAGACGCGGTCCTTGCGCTTCTTGCCGCTCTCGCTTTCTTCCAGCACCGCTTCGCAGTTGGGCTCGCAGCTGTGGTTGATCCAGCGGGCGTCGTTGCCGTCCTCATTGGCGTCGATCACGTACTTGTCGTTGAGCGTGAACAGGAAGGTGTGGCCGGACTCGAGGTCGTCGGCGTAGAGGCGGTCGACCTCGTCGTGCGTGCGCAGCTTGCCCTTGTAGCGGACGATCCGCTCGCCGGCGGCGAGGGCGCCGGTGGCGAAGACGCCGTTGCCGTGGATGGCGGAACGACGGGCTTCGATCTTCTTGGGCATGCGGATTCCGGGGCTGGCGCGGTGCGGGGCCGGCATTGTCGCCAATCCGCCGGGCGG
>JAYRTA010000227.1:0-4043 GCA_041919875.1 Arenimonas sp. | reverse complement strand
GCTGGGGTCGCCCCGCGGGCGGCGTCGCGTGGGGCTCGCCCGGCGTCGCCGTCGCCCCCCGTCCGGCCGCCCCGGCGCCGGCCGCCGCGCCGGTGCCGGCTCCGCGTGCAGACGGCCGGGACCCGGTGTTCGACCGGCCGGTGTTCGTGGTGTCGTCGCCGCGCGCCGGCTCGACGATGCTGTTCGAAGCGCTGGCGAGCGCACCGGGCGTGTACACCATCGGTGGCGAAAGCCACGCGCTGATCGAGGGCATACCCGCGCTCAATCCGGCCACCCGCGGTTTCGACTCCAACCGGCTGGAGGCCGATGCGGCGCGTCCGGAGGTCGCCCAGGCGCTGCGCCAGCGCTTCCTCGCCGCCCTGCGCGACCGGGAGCAACGGCCAGCCGGGCCCGGCCCGCTGCGCATGCTCGAGAAGACGCCCAAGAACTCGCTGCGCATCCCCTTCCTTTCCTCCGTCTTTCCCGAGGCGGTGTTCATCTACCTCTACCGGGATCCGCGTGAAACCCTGGCCAGCATGATCGAAGCCTGGAGTTCGGGCCGCTTCCGCACCTACCCGAACCTGCCCGGCTGGGCCGGCCTGCCCTGGTCGCTGCTGCTGGTCCCCGGCTGGCGTGGCCTCGCCGGCAAGCCCCTGCCGGACGTGGTGGCCGCGCAGTGGGAAACCGCCACCCGGCTGATGCTCGACGACCTCGAGGCCTTGCCGCCCGCGCGCCGGCTGGCGGTGCGGTACGACGCCCTGGTCGCCGACCCGCAGGGCGAACTCGCGCGCCTGGCCGCTGCGGTCGGCCTGGGCTGGGATCGCGCCGTCGGCGGTGGCCTGCCGCTCTCGCGCTACACGCTCACCGAACCCAAGCCCGACAAGTGGCGCAAGCACGAAGCCGAGCTCCTGCCCCGGCTGGCGGCCATCGAAGCCACCGCGACGCGCGCCGCGCGCTTCGCCGGCACCTGAGCGGGCCACCCCGTGGACCCGGCGGCCAGCTGGCGGGAAGAAAAACAATCGGCCTGGCTCTACGGTCGCCTGGCCGAGATCGAACCCGACCCGCGCATCGCCGCCCTCTTCCGCCAGTTGGCCGGGACCGCCGAGTCCCAGGCCGGCACCTGGGCGGCGATGCTGGCCGAACGCGGGCAGGCGCCGCCGCCGGGAGACCCGGTGGGCCACCGGGCCCGGTGGGTCGCCCGCCTAGCCCGCCGGCTCGGCCCGCGCCGGATGCGCCCGGCGCTGGCGGCGCTGAAGGTGCGCGGCCTGTCGGCCTACACCGCGGCGCTTTCCGGCCATCTGATGCCGACCGACCTGGCCCAGGTGGGCGTGGGGCATCGCTCGGTGGGCGGCGGCAACCTGCGCGCGGCCATCTTCGGCATCAACGACGGCCTGGTCTCCAATGCCAGCCTGATCCTGGGCGTGGTGGGGGCCGAGGCCTCCACCGGCACGGTCCTGGCCACCGGCGTGGCCGGCCTGCTGGCGGGCGCCCTGTCGATGGCGGCCGGCGAGTACGTCTCGGTGCGCTCGCAGCGCGAACTGTTCGAATACCAGATCGGGCTCGAGCGCGACGAGCTCAGGCAATACCCCGAGGCCGAGGCCGAGGAGCTGGCCCTGATCTACATCGCCCGCGGCCTGCCCGAGGCGCAGGCGCGCGACTTCGCGCGCACCCTGGTGGCCGATCCGGCCAAGGCCCTGGACGTGCTGGCGCGCGAGGAACTGGGCCTCAACCCCGACGACCTGGGCTCGCCCCTGGGCGCGGCCGCGTTCTCCTTCGTCGCCTTCACGATCGGCGCCTCGGTGCCCCTGCTGCCCTTCCTGCTGGGCTGGCAGCTGCCGGTCGCGGCCTATGCCGGCGCGGGCCTCGCGGCCCTGGCCCTGTTCGGCACCGGCGCGGCCATGAGCCTGTTCACCGGGCGCAATGCCTGGGCCGGGGGCGCGCGCATGCTGGGCATCGCGGCCCTGGCCGGGGCCACGGTGTTCGCGATCGGCCGGCTGATCGGCGTGCAGGTGGGCTGAACGCCCCGCCCGCGCCGGCTTGGCGGGCCCGGGGGCCAAAGCGTACAATTTCGGTCCTGTTTACGGACGCCAGGCCGACGCCATGCTCCGCGTCACCAAGCTCACCGATTACGCCACCGTCGTCCTGGCCACCCTGGCCGGGGCGCCCGGGCACGTGCTGTCCTCGGCCGAACTGGCCGAGCGCGCGCGCCTGGAGCCGCCCACCGTGGCCAAGGTGCTCAAGCCCCTGGCCCATGCCGGCCTGGTGGAGAGCTTCCGCGGCGCCAACGGCGGCTACCGTCTGGCCCGGCCTGCCGACGAGATCCCGCTGATCGCGATCGTCGAAGCGATGGAGGGCCCGCTGAACATGACCGAGTGCTCGGGCGAGCACTCCAGCTGCGAACACGAAGCGCACTGCGGCGTGCAGGGCCCCTGGCGCCGCATCAACGACGTGGTCGCCGACGCCCTGTCCGGGATCAGCCTGGCGCAGATGCTGCCCGGCGCCCCCCCGGCCCGCGGCATCGCCGTCCGCCTGGCCACCGCCTGAGGTCCCCGCCATGGCCACCGAAAACGCCCAGATCCACCAGCAGCTCGCGCGTCGCTACGACGCCGGCTTCACCACCGACATCGAGACCGACACCCTGCCGCCCGGCCTCGACGAGGAGGTGGTGCGCTTCATCTCGAAGAAGAAGAACGAGCCCGAGTGGCTGACCGACTGGCGCCTGCAGGCCTACCGCCACTGGCTGACCATGGTGCCGCCGCAGTGGGCCAAGCTGCAGATCGCGCCGATCGATTTCCAGGCCGTGAGCTACTACGCCGCGCCTAAGGCCAAGTACAACTCGCTCGACGAGGTGCCCAAGGAACTGCTCGACACCTACGAGAAGCTGGGCGTGCCCCTGCACGAGCGGGCGCGCCTGGCCGGCGTGGCGGTGGACGCGGTGTTCGATTCGGTCTCGGTGGGCACCACCTTCCAGAAAGAGCTGCGCGAGAAGGGCGTGATCTTCTGCTCGCTCTCGGAAGCCGTGCAGGAGCACCCGGAGCTGGTGCGCCGCTACCTGGGCAGCGTGGTCCCGGTGGGCGACAACTACTTCGCCGCGCTCAACTCGGCGGTGTTCTCGGACGGCTCGTTCGTGTACATCCCCAAGGGCGTGCGCTGCCCGATGGAGCTGAGCACCTACTTCCGCATCAACGCCCGCGACACCGGCCAGTTCGAGCGCACCCTGATCATCTGCGAGGACCGGGCCTACGTGTCCTACCTCGAGGGCTGCACCGCGCCGATGCGCGACGAGAACCAGCTGCACGCGGCCGTGGTCGAGCTGGTGGCGCTGGAAGACGCCGAGATCAAGTACTCCACGGTGCAGAACTGGTACCCGGGCGACGAGAACGGCGTCGGCGGCATCTACAACTTCGTCACCAAGCGCGGCGAATGCCGCGGCGCGCGCAGCAAGATCAGCTGGACCCAGGTCGAGACCGGTTCGGCCATCACCTGGAAGTACCCCAGCTGCGTGCTCAAGGGCGAGGACTCGGTGGGCGAGTTCTACTCGGTCGCGCTCACCCACCACCGGCAGCAGGCCGACACCGGCACCAAGATGATCCACCTGGGCCGCGGCACCAAGTCCAAGATCATCAGCAAGGGCATCAGCGCCGGGCGCGGCCAGAACACCTACCGCGGCCTGGTGAAGGTGGAGAAGTCCGCCGCCGGCGCCCGCAACTACACCCAGTGCGACAGCCTGCTGATCGGCAAGCAGTGCGGCGCGCACACCTTCCCCTACATCGAGGTACGCCACCCCGGCGCGACCGTCGAGCACGAGGCCACCACGTCCAAGATCAGCGACGAGCAGCTGTTCTATTGCCGCAGCCGCGGCATCGGCGAGGAGGACGCGGTGTCCATGATCGTCGACGGCTTCTGCAAGCAGGTGTTCAAGGAGCTGCCGATGGAGTTCGCGGTGGAAGCCAAGAAGCTGCTCGAGGTGTCGCTGGAAGGAGCGGTCGGCTGATGCGCGCGGACGCGGACACCCTGCGGCGCGCGCTGCCGGCGGCGATGCTGGCGCTGGGCCTGGCGGCCTG
>JAYRTA010000226.1:0-4112 GCA_041919875.1 Arenimonas sp. | reverse complement strand
GGGGTCTGGGTGCGCAGGTTCGCCACCGAGCGCCAGGCGCGGCCCATGCCCGGGCTTTGCCTCAGGCAGGCCTCGAGGTCGCGGCGAGCCTCGTCGAAGCGGCCCAGGAAGACCAGCTCCTGGCCGCGGCCGAACAACAGCACCGGATGGTTCGGCTGCAGGCGCAGCAGGTCCTTGTAGACCGCCAGCGACTCTTCGTGCTTCTCCAGGTAGGACAGGTGGGAGGCCACCATGTGCAGCACGGCGGGATCACGGGAGGCGCGCAGGAACCCGGCCCGGGCGAGGTACTCGTCCATGGCCCAGCCGAGGTGGAAATTCCTCAGCCGGTTGAGCAGCTTCACGCCGGTGGCCACGTCGCCCGGCGATTGCCGGAAGGCACGCAGGGTGAGATCGGCCGGCACGCGATAGGCGCCCCGGCGTGTGCCGATGTAGCTCAGGTCCAGCAGGGCGGCGGGCAGCTGGCCGTCCAGGGCGAGGGCGGCCTCGAGATGGCGCGTCGCTTCGTCCCAGCGCTTGCCGGCGATGGCCTGCCCGGCCTGGCGGAGGAGTGCGGCGGTGTCGCTCGGGTTCGATGTCATGTCGCGTGGCGTCGGCCTGGAACAGGGGCCGGGACACGCGATTCTACGCCGGTGGAAAAACAAAGGGGCCCGAAGGCCCCTTTGCTCAGAACAACCTGGTCCCGGAGGATCAGAAGGTCTGGGTGTAACGCACGTAGACCTGGCGGCCGTAGGCGTTGTACAGGGCGTTGTTGTAGCCCTGGGTGTAGTACACGTCCAGACGCGGCTTCTTGTCGGTGACGTTGATGGCACCCACGGTGACGCGGCCATTCCACGGCGTGTTGTAGTTGAACTGCACGTCGTGGGTCATGTAGGCCTTGTCCGAGCACTTGTAGACGTAGCCGTAGGCCTGGGTCGCGGCGCAGTCCAGACCGTAGTTGGCCTCGAAGATGTCCTCGTAGGTCTCCTTGGTCCAGTCGATCGCGTTGATGGTCCAGGACGCCGAGAAGTCACCCTTCTCCCACGAGTTGGTCCACACGGCGCGCCACTCCGGGGTGTCGGCCAGGTTGACGAACTCGGTGGAGCCAGTGGCACCCTCGACCTCGAACGAACGGACCCAGCTCACGCCCAGGTTCGAGCGGATGCTGCCCCAGTTGCCCAGGTCCCAGTTGCCGCGGGCGTTGAAGTCGAAGCCGTCGGTGTTGATCAGGCCTTCGTTGCCGTAGCCGGCGCGCACCTGGATGATCGCGCCCGTGCCCGGGTCGCGGGTCACGAACAGGTGCGCCGGCAGCGGCTGACCCAGCAGCTGGCGGTTGATGACGGTCTGCGCCGAGAAGAAGCGGATCTGGTTCTCGATCTCGGTGTTGTAGTAGTCGAGGGTCAGGTTCAGCCAGTCGGTGGCATCCCACACCACGCCGACAGCCCACTGCTTCGACTCTTCCGGCTCCAGGTCCGGCGTGGCGACGCGCAGGCCGTTGATCTGCACCGGCGAGGCGGGGTTCACACCCAGCTGCACGGCGGTCTGCGGGTCAACCACGGTGTCGGCCGAGAAGGCGTCCTGCTGGTTGATGATGTACAGCGGCGGGGCGCGGAAGCCTTCGCCGATGGACGCACGCAGGGTCAGCGTGTCCAGCGGCTGGAAGCGCATGGACAGCTTCGGCGAGAAGCTGCTGCCGAAGTCGCTGTAGTCGTCGTAACGGCCAGCCAGGTCAACCTCGAAGTTCGAGGTGATCGGCAGGATCCACTCGCCGAACAGCGAGCGCAGGGTGCGCTCACCGAAGGACGAGTTGCCCGACGAACCACCGACGTTTCCGGCCGCCGACTGGGCGTCGTAGATGTCGGCGTAGTCTTCGGTGCGGTACTCGCCGCCCAGGGCGACGATCGAGGTGCCGCCGCCCATTTCGAACACGTCGAAGTTGGCGGTCGCGAACACTTCGTTCTGCTTGAAGAAGCCGTCACGCGAGGTGGTGGTGCGGATCTCGTTCAGGACGTCCGGGTCGTTGCCGATCGGATCGAAGATGTCGTAGTCACCCGACTCGAACAGCTGCTGGGCGACCGGGATGTTGACGTAGTTGTAGCCGTGCGAGATGAAGCGCGCCTCGCTGCGACGCAGGCCGAAGTCGACCTCGATGCTGTCGGTGGCGGCCCAGTTGAAGCCCAGGGTCAGGTCGTAGGTCTGGTTGTCGTCGAAGTTCTGACGCGGACCCAGGGCGGCGAAGCGGTGCTTGATCAGGGTGTCGACGCCGCGGGTGTTGTTCGGGCTCGCGGCCGACACGAAGATGTACTCCGGGGTCGGGGCGAACTGGCCGAACGACTCGACGCGGGTCACGTTGGAGCTGAAGTAGATCTGCCAGTCGTCGTTGATCTGGTAGTCGCCACGCGCGAACAGGCCCGACTGCTCGATCGACGCGGTGTCGGCCGCGAAGACGTTGAAGTCGTACAGGCAGCTGGCGAGACCGCTGCTGCTGACCGAGACGTAGAAGCCCGGGTTGGTGCAGCCCACGGTCGGGGTAGCCTGGCCGCCGACAGAGCCGCGGTTGCGGGTCGGGGCGCGGTTGCCGTTCGCATCGAGCGCGAAGTCGTAGTAGTTGTTGCCGTAGGACGAGGCGCCCGGGCCCACCCACTCGAGGTCCGAGTTGTAGGTGATGCCGCGGTTGTTGAACGACACGCCGCCGATCAGGCGGCCGCGCTCGCCGGACACGCCGAACAGGGCCGAACCCTGGTCGGTGTCGCCGCCGCGCTCGGAGTTGCTCTTGCCGTAGGTCAGCTCGACGCCGTTGAAGTCACGGCGGGTGATGATGTTGATGACGCCGCCCATCGCGTCGGCGCCGTAGATCGCCGAGGCGCCGTCCGAGAGGATCTCGATGCGCTCGACCGCGGCCAGCGGGATGGAGTTGAGGTCCTGGCCCTCACCGGCCTGCGGCGAGGTCGGGGCGCGACGGCCGTCGATCAGGATCAGGGTACGGCCGCCACCGAGGCCGCGCAGCGAGATCTCGGAGAACGACTGGGCCGAGGAGCCCGAGGACGGCACGAAGGAGCCGAAGGAGTTGAAGGTCGAGCTCTGCAGCAGCTCGGCCACCGAGACCTTGCCGCTGGTGTCGATGTCGGCGCGGTTGATCACCGTGACCGGCAGCGCGCCCTCGACGGCAGCGCGCTTGATGCGCGAACCGGTGACTTCGATGGCGTCAAGCGTCTTGGCCTCTTCCTTGGACTCCTCCTGCGCGAACGCGGGAGCGATCGCCAGCGTGGAAGCAGCGCCGGCGAAGAGCGCGAAGCGGATCGCGCCGGACAGCGGGTTGAATTTGGACATGTACTCTCTCTCCAACGTCAGAGTGAAGGTGGAACTTGAATTTCAGGACTGGAAGCCATGACGGGGCCCACGGGACACGGGCTCCTTGGCTGGCCGAGCATAACGCAATCTTTACGGCCCGCAAACTGGGTTAAGGAGCCGTAAAGGTGACCGGCGTCGCAGAAAACGCCGCGGCCCGACGGAGGGTTTCCGCCGGGCCGCTTCAAGTCACTGTTTTAAAAGGACTTACTCGAGGGCCAGCCGGACCTCGCCGGAAAACGACTCCAGCCGGATGTCGCCCTCCCCGGCCCCGAGCCGGGCCTGGAGCCGCTTGCCGGGGGTGTAGCGCTCGGTCTGGATCTCGCCGACCGGGCTGTGCAGGTCGCCGGAGAAGGTTTCCATGGCCAGGCGGGCCGAGGTGTCGGCCGGCAGGACCACGTCCAGGCCGCCGCTGACCGATTCGGCCCGCAGGGTGCCCCCGGCCGCCAGGCCGGCCTGCAGCCGGGCGTCGCCCGAGACCGAATTGTGGGCCAGGCGCTCGACCCGGCCGGCCAGCACGGTGGCGTCGCCGGACACGGTTTCGATGCTGATCCGGCCGCCCAGGCGGCCCTCGAGCCGGATGTTGCCGCTGACGGTCTCGGCCGCCACGTCATTGCCGTCCAGGGCCAGGTCGACGTTGCCGCTGACGCTGGAGGCCCGGGTGACGGCCGCCCGGCTGTCGCGCACCAGCACGTTGCCGCTGACCGACTCCAGGTCCAGCCGGCGCCCGGCCGCGCCGCGCACGTCGATGTCGGCGCTCACGCCGTCCACCTCCAGGCCGGCGCCGG
>JAYRTA010000225.1:0-4152 GCA_041919875.1 Arenimonas sp. | reverse complement strand
CGCGGGCTCAGCGCAGCGCGGCCACCGCGGCGATGCGCTGGCGCCGCAGCCACTCGCCGATCGCCGGCCCCTGCAGGCCCTGGGCCACGGCCTGGCCGGCCGAGACCGCCAGCATCGCCTCGTGCATCGCCAGCAGCTGGCGCGCGGGCGGGTAGTCGCTTTCCGACAGGCCGGCGCGGCCGCGCTTGTCGGCCTCGCAGACCTGCGCGAGCTGGCGGATGCGCTCGGGCTTGCGGAAGCCGTCGGCGCGGGCGACCAGGTCGTGCACCGTCTCGGGCCGCAGTTCGGCCAGGCGATGCACGTTCAGGTGTTCGCGGCAGGCCACCTCGGCGACCGCGCCGAATTCGGCCGGCACCTTGTAGCGCGCACACACGGCGCGCAGCGGGCGGACGCCGGAATGTTCGTGGCCGACATGGCGCGGCAGCTGCTCGCGCGGCGTGAGCGCCTTGCCCAGGTCGTGGGTCAGCGCGCAGAAGCCCACCAGCGCATCGCCCGGCGCCAGGCGCGCGGCCATGTCCAGCACCAGTTCGGTGTGGATGCCGGTATCCACTTCCGGGTGGTATTCGGGCCGCTGCGGCACGCCGTAGAGCGCGTCCACCTCGGGCAGCAGGCGCGCCAGGGCGCCGCAGTCGCGCAACAGGCGCAGGGCCGCGGAAGGGCGCTCCTCTTCGAGCGCGCGCCGCAGTTCGGCCCACACCCGCTCGGGGACCAGCGCGTCCACCTCGCCGGCCGCCACCATGTCGCGCATCAGCGCCAGCGTGTCCGGGGCGATGGCGAAGCCCCGCGGCGCGAAGCGGGCCAGGAAGCGGGCCGCGCGCAGGATGCGCACCGGGTCTTCGGCGAATGCGGGCGAGACGTGGCGCAGCACGCGCGCCTCGAGGTCGCGCACGCCGCCGTGCGGGTCCACGAGCGTGCCGTCGTCGGCCTGGGCGATCGCGTTGATGGTGAAATCGCGCCGCGCCAGGTCATCTTCCAGCGTCACCGAGGGATCGGCGTGGAAGGTGAAGCCGTGGTAGCCGGGCGCGGTCTTGCGCTCGGTGCGCGCCAGCGCGTACTCCTCTTTCGTTTCCGGGTGCAGGAACACCGGGAAATCCTTGCCCACCGGCGCGAAGCCGGCGCGGATCATTTCAGCCGGGGTGCTGCCCACCACCACCCAGTCACGGTCGCCGCCCGTCCGGCCCAACAGCCGGTCGCGCACCGCGCCGCCGACAAGGTAGGCGCGCATGGTTCAGCGCGCCGCGCGGTAGCGCGCGTAGCGCGACTGCTTGTCGGTGGCGTGGCCGAGGATCGCCGGCAGCAGCGGTCCCACGCGCGTCGGCGTGATGCCCAGGCGGTGGAGGCCGTCGATGCCGCCGACCGAATCGGTGAGCAGCGACCGGAAGTTGTCCGAGGAGAAGGGCTTGCCCGGCACGAAATCGAAGGCCAGGGCCTGCAGCCGGCCGGCCGCGTCGGGCAGGGGCAGCACCCAGCGGCGCAGGCCGCACTGGCGCGCGGTCATGCGCACGATCTGCGCCAGCGTGAAGACTTCGTCGCCGTAGAGTTCGTACACCTCGCCGACGGTGCGCCGCTCGTTCAGCGCGCGCACGAAGGCCTCGACCACGTCGCCCACGTACACCGGCGCGAAGCGGGCCCCGGCGCGGGCCAGCGGCAGCACCGGCCCGGCCAGTTGCAGCAGGGCCGCGAAGCGGCAGAACAGGCCGTCGCCGGGCCCGAAGATCACCGAGGGCTGGAAGATCGTCCAGTCCAGGCCCGAGGCCTTCACCACCGCCTCGGCTTCGCCGCGCGACTTGAGGTAGTGGCTGCGGCCGCGGCCGGCGTTGAGCGAGCTCATCTGCAGCAGGCGGCGCACGCCCGCCAGCTGCATCGCGGTCACCACCATCTTGGTCAGCTGCACGTGGGCGCGGCGGAAGCCGCGGCCGCTGTCGCCGGCTTCGTTGAGGATGCCGACCAGGTTCACCACCGCGTCGGCGCCGGCGAAGGCGGCCTTGAGCGCGGTCGGGTCGTACACGTCCACCTCGCGCAGGGCCACGCCCGGCGGCAGCAGGCGTTCGTAGTGCGCCGCGAGGTTGCGGCTGAGCACGGTGACGTCGTGGCCCTCGCGGGCCAGGCGGCCCACCAGGTGCCGGCCGACGAAGCCGGTGCCGCCGAGGATGACGAGCTTGAGCGGGGTCATGGCGTGGAGGTCGGGGCCGGGGACGTGGGGCAGGTGAAGGAGCGACGGGCCGAGGCCGGCACGGTGCGGCCCAGCATGCGCTGGGTCACCGGCACCGCGTTGCCGTCCAGGCGCCAGTCGTAGATGACGCTGAAGGCCAGCACGCGGGCGACGTACTCGCGGGTTTCGCGGTAGGTCACGGTCTCGATCCAGAAATCCGGGTCGAAGTCGGGCCGGTCGCGCTCCCATCGGAGCACCGGCGCCGGGCCGGCATTGTAGGCCGCGATGGCCTTGTAGGCGACCCCGTGGGCGTCCAGTTCGTGGCGCAGGTGGGCGATGCCCAGCACCAGGTTGGTTTCCGGGTCGTACAGGCTGGCGGCATTCGTCCAGGCCTGGCCGATGCGCTTGGCGGTGCGCTGGGCGGTGGACGGCAGCAGCTGCATCAGGCCGCGGGCGTCGGCATGCGAACGGGCGTTGGGCATGAAGGCGCTTTCGGCCCGGGTCTGGGCCGCGATCCAGGCCGGGTCGAGCTGGTGCCGGCGCGCCTCGCGGCGGATCACGTGGTCGTGGTGCAGCGGGAAGCGCAGCGAGTAGTAGCGCAGCGCCTCGGGCGTGGTGCCGATGGTGAACACGGCGCGGTCGTACCAGTTCGCGTCGCGCGCGAATTCGATCGCCACCTTCTGCCCGTCCGGCGAGAGCGAGCGCAGCAGGGCGGCCCATTCCCGGATCGCCTGGCCGCTGCGGCCGAGCCGGAACAGCTCCAGGGCGCGCGCCATCGCCGGCGTGTCGGCCACCGCGCGCCGCAGCGCCGGGTCCCGGGCCGGTTCCAGCGGGCACAGGGCATAGGGTTGCTGCAGGCGGTCGGCGGCCAGGAAGCCGTGGAAGGTGGCGGTGGTCGCGGCCTGCGCGTACAGCGCGCGCGCGGCGCCGGCCTGGCCGAGGCGTTCGCGGTGGCGGGCCTCGAAATACTGCCAGCGCGGATCGTTGCGCTGGGCGGCCGGCATCGCTTCGATCGCGCGCAGGGCGGCGGCGTCGTCGCGGCGCGCCATCGCCTCGCGCACGCGCCATTCGTGCAGGCGCTCGTCGTAGTTGCCGGCCGGGACCGCCGCCAGGCGCTCGGCCGAACGCGGCAGGTAGCTCGCCACGGTCCACAGCGCGATCTCGTAGAGCACCTTGCCCCGGGTGGCTTCGTCCATGCCCAGGGCCGGCGCGAGGGTGGCGAGCTGGGTTTCGGCGGCATCCGGCGAACGCCGCGCCAGCCGGGCCAGGCCCTCGGCGGCGACGCGGGCGCTGCGCGGGCCCGTGGGCCAGCGGGCCGCGCGTGCGTGCGGGGCGTCGATGAAATCGGCGTAGTCCTTGGCCTGGGCGAGGTCCGCGGCGGGCAGGCCGGTGGCAAGGAAGCGCGCCAGGCCGGTCTGGCCGGCCAGCAGGGCCGCTTCGATGCGCTGCCAGCGCAGCGCCGGGGTCAGCAGGCCGCGGCTGTCCAAGGCCTTGAAGGCCGGGTCGCAGGCCGCCGGCAGGGACGCGGGGCTGGGCCAGAGCGCCAGCGCCTCGGCCTGCCAGGCGGCGTCGGCGGCGCCGGTGCCCAGGCGCGCGGCGAGGTGGTGGCAGCGCAGTTCGACGTCCTCGCTGGCCACCCAGGTGTCGAGGAATTCGCGCCAGGCGCCCCGGCGCGCCAGTTCGCGCAGCCAGGCTTCGCGCCACCAGTCGCCGGCGGCTTCGCCCGACAGGCGCCGGGTCGCATCGCGGCCCTCGGCCAGGCCCACCGCGCCGATGCCCTTGCGCAAGCCCGTGGCTTCGGCCCAGCCGCGCAGCGGGTGGTCGGCGATGCGCGCCAGGTCGGTTACGCTCAGCGGCCCGCGCTCGGCCAGGCGGAAGGCTTCGAGGATCGCCGGGCGCTGCGCGGTCAGGTCAGGCGGTGCGATGTCGGCAGCGCCGGCACCCGGGGCCAGCAGCAACAGGGGCAGGAAAATGCGGAGTATCGACATGGCCACGAGTGT
>JAYRTA010000224.1:0-4153 GCA_041919875.1 Arenimonas sp. | reverse complement strand
GCCGGGTCCAGCCGTTCCAGAACCGCGAGAGTCCTTCCCACTGGCTGCCCAGCCAGAGGTTGCCCTCGCGGTCCTCGTAGGCGGCGCGCACCGCCGTGGCCAGCGGGTCGTCGGGCACCAGCTCGCGCACGCGGCCGGCCTGCAGGCGCGCCAGGCCGCGCACCATGCCGACCCAGAGGTTGCCGTCGCGGTCCTCGTAGAGCAGTTCGATCGAGCTGCGGTCGAGCGGGGCGCCGCCTTCGTAGCGCGGCCAGCGGTCGCCCTCGCGGAAGAAGAGGCCGGCGCTGGTGCCGGCCCAGAGCCGGCCCTGGGCTTCGAGCAATTCGGTCACGACCGCGTCCTGCGCCTCATCGGGCAGGGGCAGCAGGCGGGTCTGGCCGGGCTCGATGACGAAGACGCGGCCGACGCTGCCGACCCAGAGGCCATCGGGGCGCGGGAGCAGGGCGTGCGCGGCCCGCGGCAGCGGATGCCGACGTTGCAGTTGCCCGCCCTCGACCAGGTACACGCCCTCGGGCGTGGCGGCGGCGAGCTGCCCGTCCGGCAGGGTCGCCAGCGCGCGCACGTCCAGCGGCCGGTCCTCGCGCCCGGCCACGGGCAGGCGCCGGAAGCGGCCGCCCTCGTGCACGCTCAGGCCGCGATAGGTGGCGATCCAGACCCGGCCGGCATCGTCCACCTTCAGGTCGTTGACCCACAGGCCGGCCAGGCCGGGAGTGGTCTCGGGCGTGTAGGCGGTGAAGCGCACGCCGTCGAAGCGGGCCAGGCCGGCCTGGGTGCCGACCCACAGGTAGCCCTGGGCGTCCTGGGTGATGGCCAGGGCGCTGATCTGGGGCAGGCCCTGTTCGATCGACCACTGGTTGCGGACGTAGTGGTGGAAGGCCTTGTCCGGGTCGAGCGCGATCGCGGGCCCGGCCAGGGCCGCGAGGCCGAGCAGGGCGATCAGGGCAAGGAGGCGGCACGGGCTGCGCACGGACGTCCCCCGGTGGCGTTGGCCCTGACTATCAGGCCGCCGCGCCCCGGGCTGCAAGCCTTGGCCGCGGCAAGCGCGACCGGCGTCGCGGATCGGCGTCGCGGCGTGACCGGGGCGGGGGCCGGGGCCGGCGTTGCGCGGCCCGCCGGGCGCGCGGCCCTCAGGCCAGGAAGGCGCGCACCCCGGCCGGGTCGAAGGGCCAGTCGAGTTCGGCGCCGGTGTCCTCGCGGCGCAGCACCGGGATGCGCTGGCCGTAGCGCGCCTCGAGGCCGAGGTCGCCGTCGATCCACAGCGGGTCGAAATCGGGCACGGCGGCGGCGACCAGCTGTTCCCAGGCCTGGTCGCAGAGGTGGCAGTCGTCGCGCTGGATCAGGGTCAATCGCATGGTTCCGTCCGGTGGCGTACAGCCGGCGCCCGCGCCGGCGGGCATAGAATACGGCGCTCACCCGGGAAAACCTTCATGGCCGTCAGCGTCTTCGACCTCTTCAAGATCGGCATCGGGCCCTCGTCCTCGCACACGGTCGGGCCGATGCGCGCGGCCGCGCGCTTCGTCTCGCACTGGCTGGAGGAGAACGGCGACCTGGCCCGCACCGCCCGCGTGCGCGCCGAGGTGTTCGGCTCGCTGGCGCTCACCGGGCGCGGCCACGGCACCGACAAGGCGGTGCTGATGGGGCTGGAGGGCCATTGGCCGAACCAGATCGACCCGGACCTGATCCCGGCGGCGCTCGAGCGCATCCGGGCGGACAAGCGCATCCGCCTGCTGGGCCGGCACGAGATCGGCTTCGACGAGAAGCACGACCTGATCATGAACAAGCGGCAGAAGCTGCCCTTCCACACCAACGGCATGCGCTTCACCGCCTACGACGCCGAGGGCGGCGTGATCGCCACGCGCGACTACTACTCGGTCGGCGGCGGCTTCGTGGTCAACCAGGACGAGGCGGCCGAAGACCGCATCGTCGCCGACACCACCGAGCTGGCGCACCCGTTCCGCAGCGGCGACGAACTGCTGCGCCGCTGCCGCGACAGCGGCCTGTCGATGGCGGCGATCATGCGCGCCAACGAACGCGCCTGGCGCGACGACGCGGCGGTGCAGACGGGCCTGCGCGAGATCTGGCAGGCGATGCAGGACTGCGTCGCGCGCGGCATCCGCGAGAAGGGCACCCTGCCGGGCGGCCTGCACGTGGCGCGGCGCGCGCCCAGCCTGCACGCCGAGCTGTCGGCCAAGCCCGAGGCGGCCATGCGTGATCCGCTGACCGTGCTGGACTGGGTGAACCTGTACGCGCTGGCGGTGAACGAGGAGAACGCCGCCGGCGGTCGCGTGGTCACCGCGCCGACCAATGGTGCGGCCGGCATCATCCCGGCGGTGCTGCATTACTACGACCGCTTCTGCCCGGGCGCGAGCGAGCAGGGCGTGTTCGATTTCCTGCTCACGGCGGCGGCGATCGGCATCCTCTACAAGGAGAACGCCTCGATCTCCGGCGCCGAGGTCGGCTGCCAGGGCGAGGTCGGCGTGGCCTGTTCGATGGCCGCGGCAGGCCTGACGGCGGCGCTGGGCGGCACGCCGGGCCAGGTGGAGAACGCCGCCGAGATCGGCATGGAGCACAACCTGGGGCTGACCTGCGACCCGATCGGCGGCCTGGTGCAGATCCCCTGCATCGAGCGCAATGCGATGGGCGCGGTGAAGGCGATCAACGCCTCGCGCATGGCCCTGCGCGGCGACGGCGAGCACAAGGTCTCGCTCGACAAGGTCATCAAGACCATGCGCGACACCGGCCGCGACATGCAGGACAAGTACAAGGAAACCTCGCGCGGCGGCCTCGCCGTCAACGTCATCGAGTGCTGAGGATCGGGGCTAGACCTCGGACCAGGTGCGCAGGAGGTTGTTGTAGAGGCCGGTGAGGCGGACCAGGTCGGGGTCGTGTTCGCCATGGCGGGCGCGCAGGGCGACCAGGGCGCGGTCCATGTCGTACAGGTGCCGGCGCTGGCCCGGGTCCTTCACCGCGCTTTGCATGAACAGGTAGCAGGCCAGGCGCTCGCCGCGGCTCACCGCGCGCACTTCGTGGATCGAGCCCGAGGGGTAGAGCACCAGGCTGCCGGCGGCCAGCTTCACCTGGCGCTCGCCGTAGGTGTCCTCGATGCAGAGCTCGCCGCCGTCGTAGTCGGACGGGTCGGACAGGAACAGCGTGGCCGAGACGTCCGTGCGCAGGCAGCTGCCGTCGGGCAGCCAGCGCAGGCTGCTGTCGGTGTGCCAGTCGTAGCTCGGGTGCTCGGGCGTGTAGCGGTTGAAGTTCGGCGGCAGCACCTTGTGCGGCAGCGCCGCCGAGAGCAGGGCGGGGCTGCGGTTGAGCGCGCGCATCACCAGCGCGCGCATCTCCGCCAGGCCCGGCGCGTCCTCGGGCACCTGCAGGTTGTGCTTGGCCAGGCGCGCCTGCGGGCCGGCCGAGAGTCCCGCGCCCCAGGGCACCTGGGCGAGCTGGGCGCGCAGTGCGGCCAGCTCGGACGGGGTCAGCACATCGGGCAGGCACAGCAGCATCGGCGGACCCGCGCGGGAAAGGTCAGAAATCGTAGCGCAAGGTCGCCATCAGCTGCCGGCCCGGGCCCGGGATGCCCTGGCCGCCGCCTTCCGCGAGCTGCTGGATGTAGCGCTCGTCGGTGGCGTTCACCAGGTTCATGCGCAGCGACCAGTCGGGATTGAAGCGCCAGCTCGCGTACACGTCCCAGAGCGTGTAGGACGGGATGCGCACCTTGCGCGTGCCGGCCGCGGTGGCCTGGACGCTGCCGAACTGGTCGGCCACGTACTGGACGCCGCCGCCGAGGCTGAAGCGTTCGGTGAGATCGTAGGTGGTGAACACGCTGGCCGAATGCGCCGGCGTGCCGCCCAGGGGCTGGCCCACCGCGTAGGGGCGGCTGGGCGCGGCCAGCACTTCGCCGTCCAGATGCACGTAGCCGGCGTACAGGCGCCAGGCCTCGGTGACCTGGCCGGCCGCCATCAGTTCGAAGCCGCGCACGCGCAGTTCGCTGTCAAGGATGGAGTTGTCGCCGCCGGCCTGGCCGGGGAAGCGGGCGTTGTCCTTGTCGGTCTCGAAGATCGCCGCGCTCAGCGACAGGTCTTCGCCGGCCATCCACTTCGCGCCCAGCTCGATGTTGCGGGTGCGCTCGGGCGGCAGGTCGAAGGTGGCCGGGTCG
>JAYRTA010000223.1:0-4184 GCA_041919875.1 Arenimonas sp. | reverse complement strand
CCGGCCATCGCCCCGCAGCGACAGCACCAGGTCGCCGCCGGGGCGCGCGTCCACCGCCTGCATCATCTGCGCGCCGGGGTTGTAGAAGGCGCCGGCCCAGGCGTCGCGGGCGCCGGCGCGCAGGTCGCCGCGCACCGCCAGGGCACCGGCGCTGCCGCGGGCGCCTCCGTCGAGGTGCTCGAACCGGGCCGTCGACGTACCGCCGGACATCGTGTCGCTGGTCTGCATCCAGCCCAGGTCGCCGGCCGAGGCCTCGAAGCGGCCGATGGCGCCGCGCACCAGCGCGGGCACCGGCGCGGCGTCGGGACGGCGGTCCACGCGCCCGCCGTTTTTCCACACGCCCGCGATCGCACGGGTGGCGGTGATGTCGGTGGTCGGATCGCCCGCCACCAGGACCAGGTCGGCGCGCAGCCCGACGGCGATGCGGCCGCGGTCGGACAGCCCGAACGCCTCGGCCGGCCAGGCGGTCGCGGCCAACAGGGCCTCGCCCGGCGTGAGCCCCGCCCGGACCAGGCGCTGCAGTTCGTCGTGCATCGAGACGCCATGCGCCGTGCCGGGGTTGGGCGCGTCGGTGCCGGCGAGGATGCGCACGCCGCCGGCGTGCAGGCGCCGCACGCTGTCGGTTGCGTCGGCCAGAAGGCGCGGGGCCGGCGGTCCGGCGTGCATGCGCGACGCCAGGCTTTCGCGCTGGGCCGCCGACAGCCAGGGCGCCAGGGCCGGATCGTCGGCGAGGCCGGCGGACTCGCCGGCGAGGCTCGCGATCACCGCCAGGGTCGGCACCACGAAGGCCCCGCGCTCGCGCGCCAGCGCGACGAAGGCCGGGTCGGCGGGCGCGTCCTGGAACACGTGCACCAGGCCGTCGGCGCCGGCCTCGAGCATCGCGCGCGCATCGGCCTGCGCCGAGGCGTGCACCAGCGCGCGCAGGCCGGCCGCCTGCGCCGAGCGGACCACCGCCGCGGCGGTGGCGTCGTCGAGCGTCGGCAGGGCCGCGTCGGCGCGGTAGACATGCAGGTCCTCGCGCACGATCTTGATGTAGTCCGAGCCTTCGGCCCGGCGCGCCGCGACCCAGGCCGGCGCCTCGCCCGGGGTCGCCAGGGTCGGCACCGCGACGCCGAACTGCGTGCCATGGCCGCCGGCGGCCGTGGCCAGCAGGCCGGCCGACCACAGGTCGGCCAGGGCCGTGGGCGCGGCGGATTCGCGCTCGCGCCGCGCCGCCGGCAGGCCGGCGGGATCGCTGAACATGTCGAGCATCGTGGTCACGCCGAAGCGCAGCGCATCGCGGCGGGCGTCGCCGTAGGCATGCACGTGCGCATCCACCAGGCCCGGCAGCAGGGCGCCGCCGCGGCCATCCACGGCGTCCCAGCCGGCCGGCACGCCCAGGTCGTCGCCGATGGCGACGATTCGGCCGTCCTGCACGTGCACCGTCGTGGCGGCGCCCAGCACGCCCGCATCGAAGACCCGCACGTCCACCAGGGCCAGGCCCGCCGCCGCGGGCGCTGCCGGCGGCGCAGCCGTGCGGCCCGCCAGCGACCAGCCCAGCCACGCCAGGACCAGGGCACTCGCCGCCACCACCATCCAGAGCGCGCGCACGGCCTCAGCCCCGGCGCAGCCGCAGCGCGGCCAAGGCAAGGAAGAACAGGGTGGTCGCGGCCAGTGCGCCGGCGTGCAGGGCCCAGGGCACGTCGCGCGCCTGGCCGACGGCGCCCAGGGCCAACTGGCCCAGGTGCCAGGCCGGCCACACCACGGCCAGTTTCTGCATCAGCGCCGGGAATACCTGCAGCGGCAGCCACAGCCCGCTGAGCAGGGACATCGGCAGGTAGACCAGGTTGACGATCGCGACCCCCGCCTCGCCCTTCACCAGCGTACCGATGAACAGGCCCATCGCGCAGAAGGGCAGCGTGCCCAGCAGCAGCACCGCCAGCAACTGCAGCCAGGCGCCGGGCGCGAGCACGACGTCGCCGGCGAAGACCGCCAGCACCGACAGCAGCCCCACCACCGCCAGCGCGAAGGCCATGCTCATGAAGATCTTCGCCACGAAGTAGGCCGAAGGCGGCATCGGCGAGACCCGCTTGAGTTCGAGCAGGCCCTGCTGGCGCTCGAGTGCGAGGCCGGCGCCGAATCCGAACAGGGCCGGGCCGATCACGCCGAAGGCGCCGTAGGTGGCCAGCAGGTAGGCCGGCTTGTGCAGGCTGCCCCAGTTGCCCGGCACCACGATCGCGAACACGAGGTAGAACACCACCGGGAAACACAGGGTGGGCACCGCGAAGGCCGGCGTGCGCAGCACGCGCAGGAATTCGAACCAGGCCTCGAGCGCGTGGATGCGCAGCCAGGACGGCGCGGGGAAGACAGTGGACATCGGGGCGGCGTTCATGCGGCATGCTCCTCGGTGTTCGTGGTGAGGGAAACGAAGGCGTCCTCGAGGCTCATCGGTCGCACTTCCAGGCCCGAGAGGCCGGCGTCGGCGGCCAGCCAGCGGCGCAGCAGGCCTTCGACGTCGTCGCTGGCGACCTCGAGCACGCCGTCGGCGCCGGTGACGCGCACGGCCTCGGGCCAGGCCGCCACCTGCCCGGCGGGCAGCGCGCTGCGGGCGCGCACGCGGCGGCACGCGGCGCGGGCCTTGAGGCCGGCCGGGCTGTCCTGGGCGATGACGCGGCCACCGGCCAGCAGCACCACCCGATCGGCCAGCGCGTCGGCCTCCTCCAGGTAATGGGTGGTGAGCACGATCGCCGTGCCGGCCTCGCGCAGCTGGCGCAGCACCTGCCAGAAGGCGCGGCGCGCCTCGACGTCCAGGCCCACGGTCGGCTCGTCCACGAACAGCAGGGGCGCGCGGCCGCAGATCGCCAGCGCGAACTGCACCCGCCGCTGCTGCCCCCCGGAAAGCGCACCGTAGGGCCGGCGGGCCAGGTCCGACAGGCCGGCCAGGGCCAGGGTCTCGGCGACCGGGCGCGGCGCGCCGTAGTAGCTCGAGAACAGCCGCACGTGCTCGGCCACGCGAACGGTGTCGGGCAGGCCGGCCTCCTGCAGCATCACGCCGATGCCGCGGCGCACGGCCGGCTCGCGCGGGTCGGCGCCGAACAGGCGGGCCTCGCCCGCATCGGGGCCAAGGCGCCCGGTGAGCAGGCCCAGGGCGGTGGTCTTGCCGGCGCCGTTGGCGCCCAGCACGGCCAGGACCTCGCCGGCGCGGACCTGCAGGTCCACGCCGTCCAGGGCGGTCACGGCGCCGTAGCGCTTGCGGGCGCCGGACAGTTCGGCAAGCACGGTGCCCGGGGGGGGCGGGCGTCGGTCGGGCAGGGTCATGGCGTCTCCTCCTTGGGTGGCGCACAGGCTCGCGCCCGCGCCGCCCGGCCGGCAGTCGCCGACGTCAGCGATCGCGCCTGACAGCTGTCATGCCCACCCACCGGCCCGGCCGGGATTCAAACGCCCGGGGGTTACGCCCCGCCGGGGCGGGTGGTAACATCCGCGCCAAGTATTTGATTTAAAACACATCACCCGCACGCGAGGGCCCGCCTCGCGTTTTGTTTTGGGCCGGAGTAGCACATGACCATCCTCGACATCCTCGCGCCGCTGCGTGGCCACGCCGGTGCCGTCCGCACGCGCGGCCTCGATGACGCCAGCCTGCTGCGCCTGTCGGCGCGCTTCCCCGAACTCGTCGCTGCGGCCCACGCCGCCGCCGAACAGCACGCCGCCGTGCGCGCCGAGTTCGCCGACCTGCTCGACCTGGACGAACAGGCGCAGGTGGACGCGGTGCAGGCCGGTTTCGTGAACTTCTACTCGGGCGACACGGTGAACCCCTACGTGGCCCTGGCCGCACGCGGCCCCTGGGTGGTCACGCTCAAGGGCGCGGTGCTGCACGACTCGGGCGGCTACGGCATGCTCGGCTTCGGCCACACGCCCGCCGCCGTCATCGAAACCATGGCGCGGCCGCAGGTGATGGCCAACATCATGACGCCCAGCCTGGCGCACCTGCGCATCACCCGGGCCCTGCGCGCCGAGATCGGCCACACCCGCGGCGGCTGCCCCTACACCCACTTCCTGTGCCTGAACTCGGGTTCGGAATCGGTCTCGCTGGCCGGCCGCATCGCCGACGTCAACGCCAAGCTGATGACCGACCCGGGCGCGCGCCACGCGGGCCGCACCATCAAGCGCCTGGCGGTGAAGGGCGCCTTCCACGGCCGCACCGAGCG
>JAYRTA010000222.1:0-4220 GCA_041919875.1 Arenimonas sp. | reverse complement strand
ACAGCGCGAAGGAAGGAAAAGCCACCGACCCCAAATGCCGTACCTCAAAAGCCGTACCTGGTTGATTTTCACCGTACCTCGAAAGCCGTACCTGGTTGATTTTCACTGGCCAATGAAAATCAACCGGGTACGGCTTCTGTGAAAATCAACCAGGTACGGCTTTTCGCGGCTGGCACGGCTTTTCGCGGCTTTTCGAGGGGTGGACTTGGGCCTGTCCACGCCCATCCGCGTGAATCCGTGGCCAGAACCCGCCTTAATCGGCCTCCGTGCGGCCCGCATCGAAGCCGGCGATCTCGAATTCGAAGCGTGGCACCAGGGTGCCGTTGGAAGGCAGTTCGATGCGCAGGCGGCGGGCGCCCTGCATCGCCGCCAGGAATCGCGGCCGGTCCTTGATGAACAGCGCCGGGCCGGTGCCGGTGTCGGCGGGCTCGCCCGGGAAGCGCATCGGTTCACCCTCGTCGAAGCGCAGCTGGAGGCTGCAGGGCGGGCCGCAGCGCAGCGTCGACATCTCCAGCACCAGGTAGACGCTCTCGCCCCAGGCCGGGTGGCGGCGGATGATCAGCCGCGCGTCCGGCGTCGGTGGCGGCGTGCCCGGTTCCAGCGGCATCACCACCTTGCTGTAGATCGCGGCCGTGTGCTGGGTGCCGCCCTCGGCCGGCACGGACTGGTAGTCCCACAGGCCGGCGAGCCGGTGCTTTTCTTCCAGCGCCGCCAGTTCCTCGCGCACCTGGCCGACGCTCGATCGCATCGTCCGCGCGGCCTCGGTCTCGCCGTGCCGGCGCCGCAGTTCGTCGGCCCTTTCCAGGGCGAGCTGGAGATTGCCCTCGGCGCGCGCCTGTTCGTACTGCGCCAGCAGCGACGCGCCGGCGGCCTCGTCGAAGGCCGGTTCGGGCGGATCCTGCCGGCAGGCGGCCAATGCCAGGACAAGGACGGTGAGGCAGGCGACGACGCCGGACGCATGCAGGCGCATGGGATCAGTCCTCCAGGGATTCCAGGGCGGCGAGCTCGGGCTCGCCAAAGCCGGCGGCCAGGCGCGCCGGGCGGTTGAAGGGGCCGCGCACGCCGCCGCGAACGGCCTCGCGCACCAGCCGGATGAACTCGCGCAGCGGCGCCAGGCCTTCGCGTTCGCAATGCCAGTGGAACCAGCGGCTGCCGGCCGCCACGTGCGCGATCTCCTCGCGCAGGATCAGCTCGAGGATCTGCGCGGACGCCTCGTCGCCATTCGTGCGCAGGCGCGCGATCATGCCCGGCGTCACGTCCAGCCCGCGCGCCTCGAGCACGCGCGGCACCAGGGCCATGCGCTCGCGTCCGCTGTGCGCGGTCTTGACCGCCATCTCCCACAGGCCATTGTGGGCATCGAAATCGCCGTAGGCGAAACCCAGTTCGGCCAGGCGCGCCGACAGCAGGGCGAAATGCCGCGCCTCGTCGTCCGCCACGCCGACCCAATCGGCGTAGTAGTCCGCGGGCAGCCCGCGGAAGCGGTAGACCGCGTCCCAGGCCAGGTTGATGGCATTGAATTCGATGTGCGCGATCGCGTGCAGGAAGGCCGCCCGCCCCCCGACGCTGCCCAGCCCGCGCTGCGGCACGTCGCGCGGCAATACCAGGCGCGGCCGCGCCGGCCGCCCCGGTTCCCCGATCGGCGCTGGCGCCGGCGCGTCCGCGGGCAGCGCCAGCCGCCCCGCGCGGAAGGCCTGCGCCGCCGCGTGCGTCAGCCGCAGCTTCTCCGCCGGCTCCGTCGCCGCCAGGCAGGCGTGCGCCTGTTCGAACAGTGAGGGATCGTGTCCAGCCACGGATGAGCACGGAAGCACGGGGACAAGATCGGTCATCTGGCCGCGGATTTCCGTGTCCATCCGTGGCAAGTGCCCGGCCCCTCAGGCCCGGCGCTTGCGTTTGGCTTCGTCGGAACGCAGCTGGCGCAGGCGCTCGAAGTAGCCCGGGGCGATGCCGGTGACGTATTCGCCGTTGAAGCAGCTGCTGTCGAAGCGCTTGCCCTGGAATTTCGGCCCGGCGACCGCGGCCTCCAGGTCGGCCAGGTCCTGGTAGATCAGCCAGTCGCAGCCCAGCAGTTTCTCGATGTCCTGCTCGCTGCGCCCGTGCGCCACCAGCTCTTCGGCCGAGGGCATGTCGATGCCGTAGACGTTCGGATGCCGCACCGGCGGCGCCGCCGAAGCCAGGTACACCTTGCGCGCGCCGGCCTCGCGGGCCATCTGCACGATCTGCTGGCTGGTGGTGCCGCGCACGATCGAGTCGTCCACCAGCAGCACCACCCGGTCCTTGAACTCCAGCGGGATGGTGTTGAGCTTGCGGCGCACCGACTTCACCCGCTCGCCCTGCCCCGGCATGATGAAGGTGCGGCCGACGTAGCGGTTCTTGACGAAGCCCTCGCGGTATTTCACGCCCAGCACGTTGGCGATCTCCAGCGCCGAATCGCGGCTGGTGTCGGGGATCGGGATCACGACGTCGATGCCGTGGTCCGGGCGCAGGCGCTGGATCTTCTGGCCCAGCGTGACGCCCATGCGCATGCGCGCCTTGTGCACCGAGATGTTCTCGATCATCGAGTCCGGGCGCGCGAAGTACACGTACTCGAAGATGCAGGGCGCGTGCGCGCGCGGCTCGGCGCAGGCCTCGGCATGCAGGCGGCCGTCGCCGGTCACCACCACCGCCTCGCCCGGCGCGATGTCGCGCTCGCGCACGAAGCCCAGGATGTCCAGCGCGACGCTCTCGGAGGCGACCGCGTACTCGACGCCGGTGGCGGTCTCGCGCCGTCCCAGCACCAGCGGGCGGATGCCGTGCGGGTCGCGGAAGGCCACCAGGCCCAGGCCCAGCACCATGCTCACCACCGCATAGCCACCGGTGCAGCGCCGGTGCACGCCCGCGACCGCGCGCATGGCCGCCTGCGGCGTCAGCGCGCCGGCGGCCTGCAGCTCGTGCGCGAACACGTTCAGCAGCACTTCGGAATCGGATTCGGTGTTGACGTTGCGCTTGTCTTCCTCGAACACCAGCTGGCGCAGCGCATCGGTGTTGGTGAGGTTGCCGTTGTGCGCCAGCGCGATGCCGTAGGGCGAGTTGACGTAGAAGGGCTGCGCCTCGTCGCTGCCCTCGGAGCCCGCGGTCGGGTAGCGGCAGTGGCCGATGCCGATGCGGCCGGTCAGCAGCGCCATCGCCGGCTGGTCGAAGACTTCCTTCACCAGCCCGTTGCCCTTGTGCAGGCGCAGGCGGCGGCCGTCGAGCGTGGCGATGCCGGCCGCGTCCTGGCCCCGGTGCTGGAGCACCGTCAGGCCGTCGTAGAGCGACGCGGCGACGTCGCTGGCGCCGGCGATTCCGATGATGCCGCACATGGTTCAGGTCTCCGGAGGGGACGACGACGGCGCCCCGGGCGCCGTCGCGGGAAGCGGGCCGCCGGCCGGCAGCGGCACGGCGGTGTCGCCGGCGGGCGCCGGCGCGAAATCCAGTTCGGCGGCGGCGGCGTCCGGCAGGAAGCCCGCCATCCATTCCGCGCCGCGCTGTGCCTGCGGCAGCAGGCGCGATTGCGCCCACCAGGCCTCGGCCGGCAGCGGGGTGAAGCCCATCAGCAGCACCGCCACGCAGGCCAGCAGGGCGCCGCGCGCCAGGCCAAAGCCCAGGCCGAGCACGCGATCGGTGCCCGACAGGCCGGTGCCGGCGATCAGTTTGCCCAGCGCCCAGGTCGCCAGGCCGCCCACCACCAGCACGCCCAGGAACACGGCCGCATGGCCCAGGAACATGCGCGCCGCCGGCGACTCGACCGCGGTGAACCGGGCCGCGGCGGCATCGCCGAAGGCCACCGCCAGCCAGAACGCACCGATCCAGACCGTCAGGGACAGCACTTCCGACAGGAAGCCGCGCCACAGCCCGACGGCCATGGACACCCCCAGCACCGTCAGCAGCACGTAGTCGGCGACGCTGAGCATGGTCAGGGATGCGGCACGACGAACGCCTCGCGCAGGCCGAGCTTGTCGGCCACCTGCGCCTTGAGGCGATCGGCGGCGGCGCGGTCGGCCTCCGGGCCCACGCGCACGCGCCACACCGCGCCCCGCTCGGTATCCACCCGCTGGTGGAAGGCGGTGAAGCCGGCGGCACGCGCGCGGTCGCGCAGGGCATTGGCCTCCGCTTCGCTGCTCAGCGCGCCGAGCTGCACGGCGAAACCGACGTTCGGCGCCGCGCCCGGCCGCGCCGGCGCGGGCGCCGGGGCCGCGGCGCTG
>JAYRTA010000221.1:0-4236 GCA_041919875.1 Arenimonas sp. | reverse complement strand
AGCCGACGCAGAACACCCGCCTGGAAGGCCTCTACGCCAGCGGCCCGCTGCAGTTGACCCAGTGCGAGGCCCAGGGCTTCCGGCGCATCACCTTCCTGGCCGACCGACCGGACGTGATGCCCACCTGGCGCATCGTGCTGCGCGCCGACCGCGCCGCCTTCCCGGTGCTGCTGGCCAACGGCAACCCCGCCGGCACGCGCGACCTCGGTGACGGCCGGCACGAAGCCGCCTGGGAGAACCCGCATCCGACGCCGGGCTACCTGTTCGCGATCGCGGCCGGGCCGCTGGAACGGGTCACCCGCACGCTCGAGACCGCCGAAGGCCGCCGGGTCGAGCTCAACGTTTGGGCCCAGGGCGAGGACGTCGCCCGCTGCGGCTACGCGCTGGGCGCGGTGGAACGCGCGCTGCGCTGGGACGAACAGCGCTTCGGCCTCGGCTACGACCTGGACGTGTTCAACGTGGTCGCCGCCCAGGACTTCACCATGGGCGCGATGGAGAACAAGGGCCTGAACATCTTCAATGCCCGCTACATCCTGGCCGACGAGGCCACGGCCACCGACGCCGATTTCCTGGCGATCGAATCGGTGGTGGCGCACGAGTACCTGCACAACTGGTCGGGCAATCGCGTCACCCTGCGCGACTGGTTCCAGCTCTCGCTCAAGGAAGGCCTGACGGTCTACCGCGACACCGAGTTCAGTTCCGACCTGCACTCGCGCGCGCTCAAGCGCATCGAGGTGGTGCGCCTGCTGCGCGGCCGCCAGTTCGCCGAGGACGCCGGCCCGCTGGCGCATGCGGTGCGGCCCGACCGCTACCGCGAGATCAGCAACTTCTACACGCTCACCATCTACGAAAAGGGCGCCGAGCTGGTGCGCGTGCTGCAGCAGCTGGTGGGCGACGCCGCCTTCCGGGCCGGCATGGACAAGTATTTCGCCGACAACGACGGCCGCGCCGCCACGCTGGAGGACTTCCTGGCCGCGCATGCCGCCGCCAGCGGCCGCGACCTGGCGGATTTCGCGCGTTGGTACGCCCAGGCCGGCACGCCGGTCTTGCGCATCACGCCGCAATTCGACCCGCGCAGCGGCGATTACGCGCTGGCGATCGAGCAGTCGCAGCCGGCCACGCCGGGCCAGCCGGGCCCGAAGCCGCCGCTGCCGATCCCGCTGCGCTTCGCCCTCTATGCCGCCGACGGCCGCCGGATCGATGCGCTGCCCGAGACCGATGCGCCCGTGCGCGAGGGCCTGGTGGAGCTGCAGGCCGCGCGGCACGTGCTGCGCTGGCCGGCCCTGGGCCGCGAGCCGTTGCCGGCCTTCAACCAGGGCTTCTCGGCCCCGGTGAAGCTGCAGGTCGACTACGCGCCCGAGGAACTGGCCCGGCTGGCGGGCTGGGAAACCGACCCCTTCAACCGCTGGGACCTGCTGCAGCGCCTGGCCACCGACGCCCTGCTGGGCGCGGACGCCGGCGCACGCGACACGGCCACGGCGGCGCTGGCCGAGGTGCTGTCCGGGCTGCTGGAAGACGACGGCGCCGACCCGGCCTTCGTCGCCGAGTGCCTGCAGCTGCCGGATTTCGACACCCTGGCCGAGGCGGTGCCGATGGTGGACGTGGAGGCGCTGGTCGGCGGGCGCGAAGCGCTGGCCGACCGCCTGGCGCGCGAGCTCGCGCCGTCGCTCGAGGCGCGCTACCACGCGCTGGCCGCCGCCGCCGCCGGTGGCCTGTCGGGGCCGGCGATGGCTGCGCGGGCGCTGCGCAATGCCTGCCTCGCCCTGCTTTCGCGCCTGGACCCGGCCGGCACCCTGGCCGAGGCCGCCTTCGCCGGCGCCGGCACGATGACCGAGCGCCTGGCCGCGCTGCGCGCCCTGGTGCACCGCGGTGCCCCGGGCGCCGCTGCCGCGCTGGCCGGGTTCCAGCGCGAGTTCGCCCATGATCCGTTGGTGACCGACAAGTGGATCGGCCTGGTCGCCACGCGCCCGCAGGCCGGGGCCCTCGCCGACGTGGATGCGCTGTTGGCCTCGGACGCCTGGAAGCCCGCCAATCCCAACCGCGTCCGGGCGCTGCTGGGCAACTTCGCCCGCGCCAATCCCCGCGCCTTCCACCGCGCCGATGGCGCCGGCCACGCCCGTATCGCCGGGCAGGTCGCCGCGCTGGACGCGGTGAACCCGCAGGTGGCCGCGCGCCTGCTGGGCGCGTTCGAAGGCTGGCGACGCCTGGCCGGACCGGCGCAGGCCTCCGCCTCGGCCGCCCTGGAGGCGCTTGAAGGCTGGGTGGAGTCGCCCGACAGCCGCGACCTGCTGCAGCGCCTGCGGGCGGGCTGAACGGGCCCTGGGGCCGGGCGGCGCGCGCCACACGCCGGCGCATGGACGCTGGCCGGCGGATTCCGCGTTTCAGGAGGTGGACCTGTCCGCCGGGGATGGCGCCAGGCCATTCCTTCCGAGACCCACGAGGCTCCCCATGAAACTCCGCAAGATCGTCCTGGCCCTTGGCCTGGCCTGCGCCATTGCCGTCCCGTCCGCGATGGCCGCCGATGGCGAACGTGAAGCCCTGCAGCGCAAGCTCGTGGACCGCTGGTCGGATTTCGTCGAAGACACTTACCAGCTCGACGGCGCCCGCTGGGCGAACGAGATGGCCCCCGCGTTCGAGCTGGCCTCGATCGAGGAGCTGCGGAAGGCCAACAAGGCCGGCAGCTTCGACGCCATGAACGAGGCGCTGCTGGGTCCGGCGCAGGACGGCACCCTGGCGGGCCTGGCCGCTGGCACCAAGGCGCTGGGCGCGATCGACACCGACCTGGTGTACGTCCCCATCACCCCCTGCCGCATCTTCGACACCCGCCTGGCCGGCGGCGCGATTGCGGCGGGAACAGCCCGCGGCTTCGATGTCACGGCGGTCAGCGACTATACCTTCCAGGGTGGCTCGGCCAGCAATTGCAACGGTGCCGGTGCAGCGGGGTCCTTCGCCGCCGTCGTGATCAATCTCACTGCCGTCAGCCCCAGCAACGTGGGGTTCGTCACCGCCTACCCCTTCGGCGCTTCGCAGCCGCTGTCGGCCAGCCTGGTGTACACCACCGGAGGCCTGGTCTCGAACGAAGTGGTGCTGCGCCTGGACCAGGGTGCCTCGGCCAATGAAATGACGGCGTTCTCCAGCGCCCAGACCCACCTGGTCGGCGACATCACTGGCTACTTCATCAATCCGCAGGCCACGGCGCTGCAGTGCGTGGACACGGCCGATACCAATACGTCGGTGGCGGCTGGCGGCACGGCCAACTCGGTGGCCCCGGCGTGTGCCGCGGGCTACACGCAGACGGCCACCAACTGCGAATCCAGCACCTGGCAGATGCCCTTCGTGTACTTCAGCGCCGGTACGTGTTCGGCGCAGAACAACAGCGGCAGCGCCGCGACGCTGCGGTCGTCGCGCACCTGCTGCCGCGTGCCGGGCCGCTGATGTCGCCCCACCCGCCCGCGCAGGCCTGCGCGGGCGGCCACTGGTCTCCAAGGAGAAACGCATGAGAATCCTTAGCATCGTCCCTGCCGTGCTCTTGGCCGGCGCCTTTGCAGCGCCCGCCGTCGTTGCGGCCGACGCCTCCGCCGAACGCGCCGAACTGATCGAGGCGCTGGCCGATCGCTGGGAGGGGCATGTCGAACAAACCTTCCGGCTGGACGGCGAGACCTGGCGCAAGGAGATGGCGCCGGCCTTCGAGATGGCCACGCTGGCCGAGCTGCGCGCGGCCCAGGACGTGCGCACCTACGAGGCGATGACGGATGCCGTGCTGGGCCTGGCCAGCGAGGGCGGCCGGCAGGCGTTCGATCCCGCCAAGGCCCTGGGCGCGCTCGGCAACGACCTGGTCTATACGCCGATCGCGCCCTGCCGCGTGGTGGACACCCGCAGCACATCGGCTGGTGCGATCGCGACCGCCGGGACCCGCAGCTTCCTCGTCATCAATGCCTCCAATTTCTCCAGCCAGGGCGGCTCGGCGACGAACTGCGGCACGCTGGGCCTGAATGCAACGGCCGTGGCCATCAACACCACCGTGGTCAGCCCCGCCAATACGGGCTTCGTCACCGTTTATCCCTATGGCACGGCGCGCCCGACGGCGGCCACCCTGGTGCATGCGCCGGGCCAGCTGATCAGCAATTCGTCCATCTCGCAGATCCCCAATCCCCTGGGCTCCTTCGACATCACCGTCTACGCGAACGCGCAGACCCACGTGGTGATCGACATCGTCGGCTACTTTGCGCCGCCAGT
>JAYRTA010000220.1:0-4239 GCA_041919875.1 Arenimonas sp. | reverse complement strand
CACCGGCCGCCGCCACTTCCGCCACTGAGGCCACCGCCATGACGCCGCCCCGGCCCCGCCCACGACGCCTGCTCGGCCTGGCCGTGGCCGCGGCCGTGCTGGCCGTGCTCGCCACCGCCGGCTGGCAGGCCAAGCGGCTCTGGGACGCCCGCCAGTTCGCCCGCGAGGTGGACGCGGTGCTGGCGGATTTCCGCCGGCAGCTGCCGCTGCCGCACGGGCCCGGCCTGGTGTTCGAGCAGGTCGCCTTCGAGGGCGATTCGCTGGTGATGCTGGTGCGCGCGCAGAAGCGACGCGTCGGCGATCCGGACGGGCGTTCGTCGCGAGAGCAGGTGCGGCAGGCCGAGCACCAGCTGCTGCGCGCCCTGTGCACGGACGACGCCATCACCTACCTGCTGGCGCGCGGCGTCAGCATCAAGCGGCGCTTCATCGACCCCGATGGCCGCCTGTTCTTCGAAGTGGAACTGACGGGCCGCGACTGCGCGCGCCCGGCCGGAGGAAGCACGACATGAAGGTCCTGGTGATCGGCAACGGCGGCCGCGAGCACGCCCTGGCCTGGAAGCTGGCGCAGTCGCCGAAAGTGGACGAGGTGCTGGTGGCGCCGGGCAACGCCGGCACCGCCACCGAGGCCAAGTGCCGCAACGTGGACGTGCGCGCCACCGACCTCGACGGCCTGCTCAACCTGGCCGAAACCGAAGGCGTCGCCTTCACCCTGGTCGGCCCGGAGGCGCCGCTGGTGCTGGGCGTGGTGGACCGTTTCCGCGCCGCCGGCCAGCCCATCTTCGGCCCCACCGCCGCCGCGGCCCAGCTCGAGGGCAGCAAGGCCTACGCCAAGGATTTCCTGGCCCGCCACCGCATCCCCACCGCCTACTACGCGGTGTTCGAGGACGCGCAGCTGGCGCTGCAGCACGTGCGCGACCACGGTGCGCCCATCGTCATCAAGGCCGATGGCCTGGCCGCCGGCAAGGGCGTGGTGGTGGCGATGACCGGCGAAGAGGCCGAGGCCGCGATCCTGGACATGCTCGAGGGCCAGGCCTTCGGCGACGCCGGCGCGCGCGTGGTGATCGAGGAGTTCCTGGAGGGCGAGGAGGCCAGCTTCATCTCGATGGTGGATGGCCGCACCGCGCTGCCGATGGCCACCTCGCAGGACCACAAGCGCGTGGGCGACGGCGACACCGGCCCCAACACCGGCGGCATGGGCGCCTATTCGCCGGCGCCGGTGGTCACGCCGGATGTGCATGCTCGGGTGATGCGCGAGATCGTCGAGCCGACCGTGCGCGGCATGGCCGCCGACGGCATTCCCTTCACCGGCTTCCTCTACGCCGGCCTGATGATCTCGCCCGAGGGCGCGCCCAAGGTCATCGAGTTCAACGTTCGCTTCGGCGACCCGGAAACCCAGCCGGTGATGCTGCGCCTGCGCAGCGACCTGATGGACCTGGTCCAGGCCGCGATCGATGGCCGCCTGCACGAGGTTTCCGCCGACTGGGACCCGCGTTCCAGCCTGGGCGTGGTGATGGCGGCGCAGAACTACCCCGGTACGCCGCGCACCGGCGACGTGATCGCCGGCCTGGGCAGCGACCCGGGCCCGGACGCCAAGGTCTTCCACGCCGGCACCGCGCTGCGCAACGGCCAGGTGGTCACGGCCGGGGGCCGCGTGCTCTGCGCCTGCGCCCTGGGCGCCACCGTCGCCGAGGCCCAGCGGCGCGCCTATGCCGCCGCCGACAACATCCATTGGGAGGGCCTCTTCCAGCGCAGCGACATCGGCTGGCGCGCGATCGAGCGCGAACGCGGGGGCCTGGCGTGAGGCGCGTCCTGTTGTCGCTGATCCTGGCCGGCGGCGCCCTGCAGGCGCAGGCCGTGGGCCAGCCGTCCACCTATGCCGGGTGCGCCCAGCGCAGCGTCAGCGTGCCCTGGGGCGGCAGCGTGCGCGTGGACCTGGCGGCCTGCCAGTCCTTCGGCCTGGGCACGGTGGCGCAGGCGCCCGCCTTCGGCCGGGCCACGCCGGGCGACGACATCGTCGCAAGCTACGTCTATACGCATTTTGGCCAGGCGCCGGCGGGTGGCGGCCAGGACCACTTCGTGGTGCTGGACGACAACAGCGACCGGATCCGCGTGCAGGTGCGCATCGAGCCCGCCGGCGACGCCGCCTCGATCACGCCCGCCGTGCTGCCGGGCCTGCGCGCCGGGACCGCCGTGCGCGAAGCCCTGGCCCTGCGCGGCGGCCAGGGCCCGGTCGCCTTTGCCCTGGCCGGCGGCGCCCTGCCCGAGGGCCTCGCGCTCGCCGACGACGGGCGGCTGACCGGCATCCCGACCCGCCGCGGGCCGTTCCAGTTCGAGGCCACGGCCCGCGACGCCGGCGGCCGGCAGGCGCGCCGCGCCTACGCCGGACGGGTCGAGGCGGCCCCGCTGGCGCTGCAGCCGGCGCGGCTGGACATCGTGCGCGGCCAGGCGGTCGACCGGCGCCTGGGCGCGCAGGGCGGCCTGGCCCCGCACCGGATCGCGCTCGAACCCGGCCAGGTGCTGCCCACCGGCCTGATGCTGTCCGCCGATGGCCGGCTGCAGGGCCTGACCGCCGTCCCGCCGGGCGAGTACCGGGTGCAGCTGCGGGTCACCGACGCCAGCGCGGGCATCGCCCCGCATTTCGAACTCGAGACCCTGGCGCTGGTGGTCCGGCCGGCCGCGGCCGACTGAGCGCCGTCCTGCCGCCGATCCCGATGGCCGGCCCGTTGTGGCCTGCCGGATTGGGGGTAAGATCGGGGCCTACACAGGGGCAGGGGAAACCTCATGAGTCGTAGCGACACGATGGCGCGCTTGCTGCGCCTGGCCCGCCTGGCCGAACAGGGCGAACGGACCGGCGCATCCACCGAAGACCTCGTCGGCCACGACGCCGGCCGGCGTGCGTTCTCGAAGAAGGCGCTGATCGCCACGTCGTCGGTGGCCGCCCTGGCCGTTGCCCCCGGCGCGCTCGCCAAGGCCACCAAGCCCGGCACCGAACCGCCGGTGGAACAGGTCGGCGGCAGCAGCGCCTTCGCCATCGTCGGCGCCGGCCTGGCCGGCCTGGCCTGCGCCTCGGAGCTGCGGCGCCACGGCGTGCACGCGAAGGTGTTCGAGGCCAGCGACCGCGTTGGCGGCCGCGTCTGGAGCCTGCGCGACACCTTCCCCGGCCAGGTGGTCGAGCGCGGCGGCGAGTTCATCAGCACCTCCCACCACGCGATGATCGGCTACGCCCAGGCCCTGGGCCTGCAGCTCGAACGCGTCGGCACCGACGGCAGCACGTATTTCCAGTTCGGCGGCAAGGCCTACACCGAAGCGCAGGTGGCGGCGGAATACCGCGAATTCGCCGCCTCGATCCGCGAGGACCTGGCCAAGCTCAGCGCGCCCATGGCCACCGAGTTCAGCGAGGCCGACCAGCTGCTCGATTTCATGAGCATCGACGACTACCTGCTGCTGCACCAGGCCGGCCCGCTGCTGCGCAGCCTGGTCTCGAGCGCCTACCTGGCCGAGTTCGGCGCCGACATCGGCGAACTGAGCGCGATCAGCTTCCTGCGCTTCGTGCACGGCGACAAGCGCAGCAAGCAGGCCCCGTTCGGCACCCACGGCGACGAACTGTTGCGCGTGGTCGGCGGCAACGACCAGATCACCTCGGGCCTGGCCGCCGGCCTGCCCGGCCAGGTGCAGCTGGGCCACCGCCTGATCGCGATGCGCAAGCTCGCCGGCGGCGCCTACCGCCTCACCTTCGACGTGGCCGGCCGCACCGTCAGCAGCGACCACCGCGCGGTGGTGATGACCCTGCCCTTCAGCGTGTTGCGCGACGTCGAACTGCATTCCAGCCTGCAGCTGCCGATCTGGAAGCAGCAGGCCATCCGCAGCGCCTCGATGGGCGAACACGCCAAGCTGCTGGTCGGCTTCAACGGCGCCTACTGGCGCGCCCAGGGCCGCAGCGGCAGCGGCTACAGCGACCTCTCGCGCCTGCCCGCCACCTGGGAAGCGGGCGTTTCGGCCCAGGGCGCCACGCTGGCGGCCCACGTCGGCGGCATGGCCTCGCGGCCGATGAAGTCCGCGACCACCCAGGCCGATGGCGGCAGCTTCCTGCAGCAGCTCGAGCAGGTGCTGCCCGGCGCCCAGGCCGCCGCCCTGCGCGACGGCCAGGGCCTGCTCAAGGTGCATACCGAGAACTGGTTCGCCAACCCGTTCAGCAAGGGCTCGCACACCTGCAACCGCCCGGGCTACTTCACCACCACG
>JAYRTA010000219.1:0-4239 GCA_041919875.1 Arenimonas sp. | reverse complement strand
GGCCGTCCTGCACCGCCTGGTTGGCCGCCACCTGGTGGGCGGCCACCAGGGTCGTGTAGACCTTCAGGCCGCTGGTGGTGGCTTCGGCGCCGTAGCGCTGTTCCATCTCGACGCGGACCATTTCCGCGACGTAGGGCGCGTCGACCTCGACCTTGGGCTCGTGCGGGCTGGCATGCATGGGCTCGGCGCGCGCCGCGGCCTCCTCGGCCTCGGTGATCAGGCCTTCCTCGCGCATGCGCTGGAGCACGTAGTCGCGCCGGACCAGGGCGCGGCCGGGGTTGATGATGGGGTTGCCGCTGGAAGGGAACTTCGGAATCGAGGCGAGGGTGGCGGCTTCGGCCAGGGTCAGCTGGTCGAGGGACTTGCCGTAGTAATAATCCGCCGCCGCGGCCACGCCATAGGCGCGGTTGCCGAAGAAACTCTTGTTCAGGTAGAGCTCGAAGATCTCGTCCTTGCTCAGTTCCCGCTCCATCTTCAGCGCCAGGAAGATCTCGGTGATCTTGCGGGTGTAGGAGTACTCGGTGCTCAGGAAGAACTGGCGGGCCACCTGCTGGGTGATGGTGCTGCCGCCGGGTACGCGCCGGTCGTCGGTGGTGGCCAGCAGCCAGACCGCGCGCATGATGCCGCGCCAGTCCACGCCCGGATGCTCGTAGAACCGGGCATCCTCGATGGCGATGAAGGCATTCTTGACCCGGTCGGGCACCTGCTCGATCTCGACCGGGAAGCGGCGAGTCTCACCGATCAGTGCGATCAGCTGTCCCTCCCGGGTGTAGATCGCCAGGGGGACCTGGAGTTCGACATTGCGCAGTTCCTGCACGTCCGGCAGGCGCGGGGCGATCAGCCAGTACAGCACCCCGATGGCCAGGACACCCAGCACCGCGAGGCTGGCCAGGAGGATAAGCGCCCGTTTCAACAGGCGTTTGATACGGGCCATCCAGGGCCTCTCCGAGGTTTACACCGACATGGGGCACGGAGTATAGAACGCCGGAGGGGAGACCCGCGCCGGCCCGCCAGGGGCGAGGCCGGGTCCCGTCCCCAATTCCGTGTTGCAAGGGGGCGCACGGGGGTGGCCAGGCGGGTGGCAGGGGGTCCCAGGTCAGGGGGGCATTGCCATTCGGCAAAAATTCGTTATTTAATGTAACGGCGCACCAATCGGCTGTAAGCGCCCGTCGGAAGGGGAGAAACCGTGGGTCTTTTCGGAAACGCCAAGGTACCGCTCGTCGGCCTGGACATCAGTTCCACGGCCGTCAAGCTGCTTCAACTCACCGAATCCGGTGGCCGCTACCGCGTGGAGCACTACGCCGTGGAGCCGCTGCCGCCCAATGCGGTGATCGAGAAGAACATCGTCGAGGTCGAGGCGGTCGGCGAAGCCATCAAGCGGGCGGTCGCCCGTTCCGGCACGCGCGTCAAGCATGCGGCCGCCGCCGTTTCCGGCTCGTCGGTGATCACCAAGATCATCCCGCTGCAGGGCGACCTGGACGAGGACGCGATGGAGGACCAGGTCCAGCTCGAGGCCTCGAACTACATCCCGTTCCCGATCGACGAAGTCAGCCTGGATTTCGAGGTCCTGGGCCCGGTGCCCAACAACCCCGAGATGATCCAGGTGCTGCTGGCGGCGTCCCGCACCGAGAACGTCGAGCTGCGCCAGTCGGCGCTGGAGCTCGGCGGACTCAGCGCCAAGGTGGTGGACGTCGAGGCCTTCGCCATGGAAAACGCCTTCAAGCTGGTCGCCGACCAGCTGTCGGTGCCCAAGGATGCGATCGTCGCGCTGGTGGACATCGGCGCCACCATGACCACGCTCAACGTCCTGCGCGGCCAGCGCAGCATCTACACCCGCGAACAGGTCTTCGGCGGCAAGCAGCTCACCGACGAGGTGATGCGCCGCTACGGCCTGAGCTACGACGAGGCCGGCCTCGCCAAGCGCCAGGGCGGCCTGCCCGAGAGCTACGAGGTCGAAGTGCTCGAGCCCTTCAAGGAGGCACTGGTCCAGCAGGTCAGCCGCCTGCTGCAGTTCTTCTACGCCGGTTCGGACTTCAACCGCGTCGACCAGGTGGTGCTTGCCGGCGGCTGCGCTTCGATCGCCGGCATCGGCAATCTCGTCGAGGAGCAACTCGGCGTGCCCACCGTCATCGCCAACCCGCTCGCCAACATGGCGCTCGGGCCCCGCGTCCAGGCGCATGCCCTGGCCCAGGACGCCCCGGCCCTGATGATCGCCTGCGGCCTGGCCCTGAGGAGCTTCGACTGATGGCCAGGATCAACCTACTTCCGTGGCGCGCCGAACGGCGCAAGCAGCGCCAGCAGGAGTTCTTCGCGATGCTCGGCCTCGCCGCGGTGCTCGCGGTGCTGGTCAGCTTCCTGATCGTCATGTACTACGGCGGCCAGGTCGAAGGGCAGATGCAGCGCAACGAATACCTGCGCCAGCAGATCACCCTGGTCGACCAGCAGATCGCCGAGATCGAAGAGCTCGACAAGAAGAAGAGCAACCTGCTCTCCCGCAAGCAGGTGATCGAGGAGCTGCAGGCCAGCCGGTCCCAGATGGTCCACCTGTTCGACCAGCTGGTGCGCACGATCCCGGAGGGCGTCCGCCTGAACTCGATCAAGCAGACCGGGCAGGAGCTCACGCTCGAGGGTTACGCCCAGTCCAACGCCCGGGTCAGCTCCTACATGCGCAACCTCGAGGAGTCCGGCTGGATGTCCAATCCCGACCTGACGATCATCGAAACCAAGGGCGAGGATCGTGGCTTGCCCAACGCCTTCAGCCTGAAGGTGACGCTGCGCAGCCCCGAAAGTGAAAACGCCGACGTGATCCCGGCCGCGCCCGTTGCCGAGGCCCCGGCCGCCGGAGGTGCCCAGTGAGCAAGAAACTCGATCTGCGCAGCCTCGATTTCAACAACACCGGCGCCTGGCCCGTCCAGGCCAAGTTCGGCGCCTGCGTGATCCTCGCCCTGGTGGTCATCGGCCTGGCCTGGTACCTCTTCGTCCGAGACCAGCGCGCCACGCTGGAAACGGAAGAGATGACCGAGCAGACCCTGCGCCAGGAGTTCGAGGAGAAGCAGGGCCGCGCCGCCAACCTCGAACCGCTCAAGCAGCAGCTGGCCCAGATGGAAGTCATGCTGCAGCAGATGCTCCGGCAGCTGCCGAGCAAGAACGAGATGCCCGACCTGATCGTGGACATCTCGCAGACGGCGCTCGCGGCCGGCATCACCAACGAGCTGTTCCAGCCGGGTCCGGAAGAGCCGCGCGAGTTCTATGCCGAGAAGCCGATCCAGCTGCGCATGGTGGGCACCTACCACCAGTTCGGCGCCTTCGTGAGCGGCGTCGCCTCGCTGCCGCGCGTGGTCATCATGACCATGCACGACATCTCGCTGAAGCCGCGCGACGAGAAGGATCCGACGCTGGTGCTCGAGGGTACGGTCAAGACCTACCGTTACCTCGACGCCGATGAGGAAATGGCCGCCGCGGCGCCTGCCGACGCGCCGGTCGCCGCCGACGGGGGTGCCCAGTGACGTCGAACAACCTGACCCGGCGCCTGGGCGTCGGCCTGCTCTCCCTGGCGGTCCTGGCCACCCTGGCCGGCTGCACCCGGGACAGCCGCGAGGTGGAGGCCTGGGTGGCCGAGGTGAAGAACCGCCCGGCGCCGCCGCTCGACCCGCTGCCCGTGATGAAGCAGTTCGAGACCTTCGAATACGCCGCCCAGGGCCTGCGCGATCCCTTCTCGCAGCCCCAGGCGGACCGCGATGGCGGCGGCCTGCGGCCGGATCCGAACCGCCGCAAGGAAGTGCTGGAAGCCTTCCCGCTCGACAGCCTGGACATGGTGGGCACCATCGGCACCGGCCCGGGAGTGGTCGGCCTGGTCATGGGCCCGGACCGGGTGACCCACCGGGTGCGGCCTGGCAATTACATGGGTCTCAGCGATGGTCGCGTCACGGGTGTGTTCGAAGACCGCATCGAGATGATCGAGCTTGTTCCTGACGGGGCGGGTGGCTGGCTGGAACGTCCAGCCAAGATCGCCCTTGAAGACAATTGATTGGGGGAATGGACGATGACCGCGATTAAGACGATTGGCGGGGGGAAGGGCACCATGCGCAAGGGTTGGCTGGCCATGGCAACGCTCGCCATCGGCATGACGGCGTCGCTTTCGGTGATGGCCGCGAACGTCCTCAAGGACGTCCGCTACGCCTCGGCGGCGGGCGGCAAGGTGGACATCACCCTCGAGTTCGCCGAGCCGGTGGGCGATGT
>JAYRTA010000218.1:0-4246 GCA_041919875.1 Arenimonas sp. | reverse complement strand
GGGCCTTCATGAAGTTGATGTTGCTGTTGGACGGGAAGAGTTCCACGTCGCCTCCGGGTCAGATCGAGAGCTTGGCCAGCTTCTTGCGCCGGCCGTACATCAGGGTGGCGATGCCGCGCGACACCGAAACCGCGGTGTACATCGAGGTCAGGATGCCGAGGATGAGGGTGATGCCGAAGCCGCGGATCGGGCCCGAGCCGAACACCGCCATCGCCAGGCCGGCCAGCAGGGCCGTCGTGTTGGCGTCGGTGATGGTGCCGGAGGCCTTGTCGTAGCCGTTGGCGATCGAGGCAAGCGGCGTATTGCCGTTGCGCAAGTCCTCGCGGATTCGTTCGTTGATCAGCACGTTCGCGTCCACCGACATGCCGACGGTGAGCGCGATGCCGGCCAGGCCGGGCAGCGTCAGCGTGGCGCCGATGATGGACATCAGGGCCACCACCATCAACAGGTTCAGCAGCAGTGCGATGTTGGTGATGATGCCGAAGGCCTTGTAGTAGACCAGGAAGAACACCAGCACGAACATGAAGGACCAGAACACGGCCGTGGTGCCCGCGGCGATGTTCTCGGCGCCCAGGCTGGGGCCGATGATGCGCTCCTGCACGATCACCATCGGCGCGGCCAGCGAGCCGGCGCGCAGCAGGCGGGCCAGGTTGGTGGCCTCGTCCATGCTTTCCAGGCCGGTGGTCTGGAAGTTGCGGCCGAACACGCCCTGGATGACGGCGGCGTTGATCACTTCCTCGACCACGCGGCTCGTGCGGACTTCCTTGCCGTCGACGATGCGGACCTCGGGAATGGTCTCGATGTAGACCGTGCCCATGCGCTTGCCGACGTTGTCACGGGTGAAGGCCAGCATGCGGTCGCCACCGGCCTTGTTGAGCTCGATCGAGACCGCGGGCGTACCGCTCTGCGGGTCGGGCATCGACGAAGCGGTGACGAGCTGGTCGCCGGAGGCGATCAGGCGGCGCGCCAGCAGGATCGGCGTGCGCGGGCCGCCGGCCACGCGCGGACGCTCGTAGTACAGGCGCGCGCCGGGCGGCACGACGCCGGTGCGCTCGGCCTCGGCCCAGTCCTGCTCGGCGCCGACCACGGCGCGGTACTCGAGGGTGGCGGTGGCGCCGATCAGCTTGCGCGCCTCGGCGGTGTCCTGCAGGCCGGGCATCTGCACGACGATGCGGCTGCCGCCCTGGCGCTGGATCACCTGCTCGCCCAGTCCGTCGGGGTTGATGCGCCTCTCAAGCGTGGTGCGGTTCTGCTCGATCGCCTGGTCCATGATCTGCTGGACGAAGGCCGGGCTCATGCGCGCGACCAGGCGCTCCGGGCGGGCGCCCTCGTAGACCTGCTCAAGCTCCGGCGCCTCGCGGGTCAGCGCGCTGCGGAAGCGCGACATGTCGGCGCCGTCCTTGAGCAGCACCTGGATGCCCTCGGCCGTGCGCGAGACGCTGGTGTAGGCAAACTTGCCGTCGCGCAGCACCACCGTGATCTCCTCGGCGAAGGCATTGGCGCGCTTGTCGATCGCCGCCTGCTGGTCCACCTCGAGCAGGAACTCCACGCCGCCCTGAAGGTCCAGGCCCATGGACATCGGCCGGGCGCGGAAGGCCTCCAGCCAGTCCGGCACGGTCGAGGCCAGGTTCAAGGCCACGGTGTAGCGGCTGCCCAGGTCGGCGCGCAGCGTGTCCGAGATCTCGGTCTGCTGGGCCACCGACTGCGCCCGCACCACCAGGGACTGGCCTTCGATGGCCATCGCCTTGGGACTGATGCCGGCCGCCTCGAGCTGGCCGCGCACGTCCACCAGGAGGTTCTCGTCCACCACGCTGCCGCGGTTGGCGACGATCTGCACCGCCGGGTCCTTCGGATAGAGGTTGGGCAGCGAGTAGAACGCCGACAGCAGGATGATCACTGCGGCCAGCGCGTATTTCCACTTTGCATACTGGAGCATGGGCTACAACCGTAGGCGGCCCGCCGGGGGCCGTGGGTGGATCGGATGGGGCCGGCTCAGGCCGACTTCAACGTGCCCTTGGGCAGGACGGCCGAGACGGCGCCGCGCTGGACCTTGATCAGGACCCTGTCGGCGATCTCGACGGTGACGAAGGAGTCGCCGAGGTCCTCGATGCGGCCGGCGAGGCCGCCGCTGGTCAGGACTTCATCGCCCTTCTGCAGCTTGGCCAGCAGTTCGCGGTGCTCCTTGGCGCGCTTCATCTGCGGGCGGATCAGGAAGAACCAGAAGAAGACGAACATCAGGCCGATCATGATCAGGCCGCTGTACGGGCTGGCCTGGGCCGGGGCCGCCGCCTGGGCGGCGGCCGGGGAAATCAGGAAATCGAGCAGGTTCATGGACTTGCACTTCCATCAAGGAAAAATCAGCGGGCAAGTATGCCACAGCCCCCGCCCCTGCCGGCCCACCCCCACCCCGCCCCGCCCGCGGCGCCTCTCCGGCCTGCGCCCAGGCGGAGTTCGGGCCCGTGGCCGGGCGCGAATGCTTGCGGGTTCTCGGCCCGTGGCCGGGGGGCATTCGTCGCGCGCCCCCGAGATGTAGGGCAGCCTCGCCCGCCGTCTTGCTAACGCCATCCCTGGCAGCAAACGGCGGCCGCTCCGGGCCTCCTGCCCTACGCTTCGAGTCTGCCCTACATCTCGGCGTCGTCCGGCTGAGCCGGCGGCCACGGTGGGAAGCGCGGCCGGATCGGGACGAGCCAAGAGCATCTTGCCCAAGGGCAGGAGCTCGGAATCAGCCTGGGCAGGGAAGCGTCAAAACCTCCAGCGCTCGACGCTCTGCAACCACCTTTTACTGCCGCTCCCGCTGGCCGCCCGGACAATCGTGCGGCAGCGTGGTGAGTAAATGTTTGCCCGAGCGGAGGCAGGATGCCGTAGCGGGTCCGAATCAGTGGTCAGGATGACGCGCTGACTGAGGACCGGGCAAACGTTTGCTCACCACGATGGCGCCACCCGGTAGCCACCCGGCCAGCGGGCCCACGCGCCCCCGGTAGTCACCCGGCCAGCGGGCCCGCGCAGCGACAGGCAAGAGTTGCCGCTACCCGGTGCGTCAGGCGCGGGCGGCGTGGAAGGCGGCGCGGAAGTCGGCGAAGCGGCCGGCGTCGATGGCGGCGCGGATGTCGCGCATCAGCTGCTGGTAGTGGTGCAGGTTGTGGATGGTGGCCAGCATCGAGGCCAGGATCTCGTTGCAGCGGTCGAGGTGGCGCAGGTAGCTGCGGGTGTACCCGCTGCGGCAGGTGTAGCAGGTGCAGCCCTCTTCGATCGGGCGCAGGTCTCGCTCGTACTGCGCATTTCGGATGCGCACCTGCCCGCCACGCACGAAATAGTGCCCGTTGCGCGCGTTGCGGGTCGGCATCACGCAATCGAACATGTCGATGCCCCGCGCCACCGCCTCCACGATGTCCTCGGGCTTGCCGACGCCCATCAGGTAGCGCGGCTGGTCTTCAGGGAGCAGCGGGCAGAGCGCGTCGAGCGTCGCGTTGCGCTCTTCCGGCGGCTCGCCCACGGCCAGGCCGCCGACCGCGTAGCCGTCGAAACCGATCGCCTTGAGGCCCTCGGCCGAGCGTGCCCGCAGGTCGATGTGCGTCCCGCCCTGCACGATCCCGAACAAGGCCGCGTCGTTGCCCTCGTGCGCGCGCTTGCTGCGCTCGGCCCAGCGCAGGCTCAGCTCCATCGACGCGCGCGCCACCTTCTCGGTGGCCGGGTACGGCGTGCACTCGTCGAAGATCATCACGATGTCCGAGTCCAGCGAGCGCTGCACCTGCATGCTCACCTCGGGCGACAGGAACACCTTGCTGCCATCGGTGGGGGCGGCGAAGGTGACGCCCTCCTCGGTGATCTTGCGGCGCTTGGCCAGCGACCACACCTGGAACCCGCCGCTGTCGGTGAGGATCGGCCCGTCCCACCGGCAGAACCCGTGCAGGCCGCCGTGCGCCTCGATCACCTCCATGCCCGGCCGCAGCCACAGATGGAAGGTGTTGCCCAGGATGATTTCCGCGCCGATCTCGCGCAGCGACTCGGGCAGCATTGCCTTCACCGTGCCGTAGGTGCCCACCGGCATGAAGGCCGGCGTCTCGACCGTGCCGCGCGGGAAATGCAGGCGGCCGCGGCGGGCCTGCCCGTCCTGGCGCAGGCGGGTGAAGCCCAGGCGGCTCATGCGACGGTCTCCGCGGCGGACGCCGGGAAGAGCAGCATCGCGTCCCCGTAGCTGAAGAAGCGGTAGCGCTCGCGCACCGCGTGGGCGTAGGCCGACAGGATG
>JAYRTA010000217.1:0-4251 GCA_041919875.1 Arenimonas sp. | reverse complement strand
GCTCATCTCCAGCGCCACGTCGAAGCCCTCCATGTGCAGGTCCTTCATCACGTCCTTGAGCGACTGCTTGGACACGTTCACCACGCGGGTGGCGCCCATGTCGGCGGCCAGTTTCAGGCGGTAGTCGTTGACGTCGGTGACCACCACGTTGCGGGCGCCGATGTGCTTGCAGATGCCGGCGGCGATGATGCCGATCGGGCCGGCGCCGGTGATCAGGACGTCTTCGCCGACCACGTCGAACTCCAGCGCGCAGTGCGCGGCGTTGCCGTACGGGTCGAAGAAGGCGGCGAGTTCGGACGGGATGCCCGCCGGGATCGGCCAGAGGTTGCTGGCCGGCATCACGATGTACTCGGCGAAGGCGCCGTGGCGGTTGACGCCGATGCCGACCGTGTTCGGGCACAGGTGCTGGCGGCCGGCGCGGCAGTTGCGGCAGTGGCCACAGACGACGTGGCCCTCGGCCGAGACGCGGTCGCCGATGGCGTAGCCGGTGACGCCGGGGCCGAGCTCGACCACGCGGCCGACGAATTCGTGGCCGATCACCAGGCCGGGCTTGATGGTGCGCTGGCTCCACTCGTCCCACTTGTAGATGTGCAGGTCGGTGCCGCAGATGGCGGTCTTCTCGAGCTTGACCAGCACCTCGTTCGGCCCGGGCGCCGGCACCGGCACCTGTTCCATCCAGATGCCTTTCTCGGGGTGGCGCTTCACGAGCGCCTTCATCGTCTGCTGGGCCATGTCTGCGTCCACGCGGCCCGCCACGGGCCGCCGAGGCCGGCGATTATACGCGCGCCGCCGCGGCCGTCCGGGGGCGGGTGAACACCGCGTTCAGGGCAGTTCCAGCCGCCAGCCGATGGCCAGGACGCGCTCCTGCAGGAAGGCGTGGCCGAGCCGCTGGCGGACTTCGACGAAGGCCGAATGGCCGCCGGCGAAAACGAACACCGCGCCGACCGCCGCTTCGCCCCAGTCGGCATCCGGGTCGTCGGTTTCGAACACCACCGGACTACCGGCGGCATCGCCGACGAAGCGGACCGTGAGCGGGCGCGACGGGTTGGCGAACTCGTGCCGCCAGCCCAGGCGGGCGAAAGGCTGGGCCACGCCCCAGGGGCGCGAGAACGTGCGCGCCAGGCCGACGTCCAGGCGACCCCGGCGACTGGTGATTTCCCGCCCCGGCACGCGGATCGCCAGGCCGGCGCCACCGGACTCCGAGTACGGATCGAGCCGCGTGCGCTGCCAATCCACGCCGGCGCCCAGCTGCCACTCGAGCGCGCCGCGGGCGTGGCTCCAGGACAGTCCCGCGCCGGCCAGGTCGCGGTCGGCGGTGGTCTCGGCGTCGGCGGGCGTCTGGACGCGGGTGCCGTCGGGCAGCCGGTAGTCGATGGCCCGGCGCAAGGCGTAATCGCCGCCGAGCCGGCCGGCATAGGCATCCACCGCCCAGGCCTCGCCGGCCTGCCAGCCGGCGGCCAGCATCAGGCCGGTGTAGCGGGTCCGCATCCGGCCCTGGGAACCGACGAAATCGAGCGATTCGCGCGCGTGCTGCGCCACCAGGCCCAGGCGCCAGGCCGGCGCCGGCGCCCAGTCCAGCCCGGCCGAGACCGCCCAGGCGTCGCCGTCGAAGGGCGCCTCGTTGGCGCCGCCGCGACGGGTCAGGCGGCCGGCGTCCGCGCCCGCGAACGCTTGCAGCCCGGCGGCCAGGTCGGCCCGCACCTGGCCATCGTCCGGGGCGCCATCGCGGGTCGCCGCCCGGCCCTGGCCGGGAATCTCGCCCAGGAAGTTGCCGGCGGCCGCGATGTCCCGGCTGCCCGGGCCTCCGGCGAAGATCTCCGCGCAGCGCGCGGCCAGCTCGCCACCGGGCGCGGCGCCTGCGCACACGGCGTCCCAGCGGGCCGAGAGGGCGGCGGTGGGCGTCTGTGCCGCCGCCAGGCCCGCGGCCAGCAGCCACAGCACGATGATCGATCCAATGGCACGCATACGTTTCCCCGCCTTGTCCCCTGCCGAAAGCTTATACACGGCGGCGGTCCGGGCAAGCGGCCGCGCTGCTAGGCTTGCGCTCCGATTCCAGACCCCGAGGTCCCGCCATGCGTGTCGCCGTCCTTGCCGCCGCCCTGTCGCTGTCCCTGGCCGCCCAGGCCAAGGAGGGCATGTGGGTGCCCCAGCAGTTGCCTGAGATCGCCGGCCCGCTCAAGGCCGCCGGCCTGGAGCTCGCGCCCGAGCAGCTGGCCGACCTCACCGGCGACCCGATGGGGGCCGTGGTCGCCCTCGGCGGCTGCACCGCCAGCTTCGTCTCGCCGCAGGGCCTGGTGGCGACCAACCACCATTGCGCCTACGGCGCCATCCAGCTCAACTCCACCGCCGAGCGCAACCTGATGGAGGTGGGCTTCAACGCCGCCACGCTCGCCGACGAAGTCTCCGCCGGCCCCAATGCCCGCGTGTACGTGATGGACCGCATCAGCGACGTCACCGACCAGGTCAAGGCCGCCGCCGGCAACCGCGCCGGCCTGGCCCGCCAGCAGGCCCTGGAGGCCGTGCAGAAGCAGCTGATCGCCGGGTGCGAATCCGAGGCCGGCTACCGCTGCACCCTGTACAGCTTCTTCGGCGGCCAGACCTACCGCCTGTTCCGCCAGCTCGAGATCCGCGACGTGCGCCTGGTCTATGCGCCGCCGGGCGGCATCGGCAACTACGGCGGCGAAGTCGACAACTGGATGTGGCCGCGCCACACCGGCGATTTCTCCTTCTACCGCGCCTACGTCGGCAAGGACGGCAAGCCCGCGCCCTTCTCGGCCGACAACGTCCCTTACCAACCCAAGCGCCACCTGCAGCTGGCGACCGCCCCGCTCGAAGCGGGCGATTTCGTCATGGTCGCCGGTTACCCGGGCAGCACCAGCCGCTACGCGCTGTACGACGAATTCCAGAACGTCGCCACCTGGCAGTACCCGGTGGTGGGCCAGCACCTGAAGAACCTGGTCGCGATCGTGGATGCGGCCGGCGACGCCGACGCCGAACTGCAGGTCAAGTACGCCAGCACCATCCGCGGCTGGCAGAACGCCATGAAGAACTGGGACGGCCAGCTGGAAGGCTTCCGCCGCATCGACGCGTCGGCCACCAAGCAGGCCGAGGAACAGGCGGTGCTGGCCTGGCTGCGCGGGCAGGGGCGCGCCGGCCGCGACGGCCTGGCCGCGCACGCCGCGCTGGTGAAGCTGGCCGCCGACGCCCGCGCCACCCGTGAGCGCGACACGGTGCTGGGCCAGATCGCCGGCACCGGCCTGCTGGGCAACATCCGCCAGCTGCACCGCCTGGCCATCGAATCGGCCAAGCCCAATGCCGAGCGCGCGCCCGGCTACCAGGAGCGTGACCTGCCGGGCATCGAAGGCGGCGTGCGCCAGCTCGAGCGCCGCTACGACCCGCGCATGGAGAAGCAGCTGCTGGCCTACTGGTTCGGCGAATACCTCAAGCTGCCGGCGGCCCAGCGCATCCCGGCCGTGGACGCCTGGCTGGGCGGCAACGACGCCGCCGCCGTGCAGCGTGCGCTCGACGCCGCCTACGCCGCCACGACCCTCGGCGGCACCGACGCCCGCCTGGCGCTGATGAAGGCCGACCAGGCCGCCATCGAAGCCAATGGCGACCCGCTCGTGAAGCTGGCCCTGGCGCTCGCCCCGGCCATGCGCCAGATGGAGGACGTCGCCAAGGCCCGCACCGGCGACCAGAACCTGCACCGCCCGGTCTACCTGGCCGCCGTGCAGGCCTACAAGCGCAGCCAGGGCCAGGCGGTCTATCCGGACGCCAACCTCAGCCTGCGCATCACCTACGGCAACGTGGTCGGTTATTCGCCGAAGGACGGCGTGGCCTATACCGAGTTCACCTCGCTCGACGGCCTGGCCGCCAAGGCCACCGGCGAGGATCCCTTCGACGCCCCGGCCAACCAGCTCGAGCGCATCGCCGCGATGACGCCGGCGCAGAAGGCCGCGATCCCGGTGAACTTCCTGTCCGACCTGGACATCACCGGCGGCAACTCCGGCTCGCCGGTGCTCAACGGCAAGGGCGAACTGGTCGGCCTGGCCTTCGACGGCAACTGGGAATCGGTGAGTTCGAACTGGGTGTTCGACCCGGCCATGACCCGCATGATCTCGGTCGACCACCGCTACATGCTGTGGGTGATGCGCGAGGTCTACCCGGCGCCGCGCCTGCTGCAGGAGATGGGCGCGAAGTAAGCCGCCGGACCCCGGAGGCGACGCGAAGGCCGGGCCTGTCCCGGCCTTC
>JAYRTA010000216.1:0-4289 GCA_041919875.1 Arenimonas sp. | reverse complement strand
GGACGGGCTCGTTGTGGATGAACTCGTGGTCGTAGCGGCCGCGGCCGCCGGTGGCGCCCTTGAGTTCGGCGGCGTAGTCGGTGAGCTCCGACAGCGGTACCTGGGCCTTCACTACGATCTCGCCACCGCGGCCGGCGTCGGTGCCGTTGATGCGGGCGCGCTTGGAGGCCAGCTGGCCGGTGATGTCGCCCATGTGGTGTTCGGGCGCGCTCACCACCAGGTCCACGATCGGCTCGAGCACCTGCGGACGGGCCTTGAGGATGGCATCGAGGAAGGCCCGCTTGCCCGCGGCAACGAAGGCGACCTCCTTCGAGTCGACGCTGTGGTACTTGCCGTCGTAGACGGTCACGCGCACGTCCTGCAGCGGGTAGCCGGCCACCGCCCCGCCCTGGAGCACCTGGCGCACGCCTTTCTCCACGGCCGGGATGAACTGGCCGGGGATGGTGCCGCCCTTCACCGCGTCCACGAACTCGAAACCGCTGCCGCGCACCAGCGGTTCGATGCGCAGGAAGACTTCGCCGAACTGTCCCGCGCCGCCGGTCTGCTTCTTGTGGCGGTGGTGGCCCTCGGCGGGCGTGCCGATGGTCTCGCGGTAGGCGATGCGTGGTGGGCGCGTGGCCACCTCCACGCCGTAGCGCTCGCGGATGCGCTCGAGCATCACCCGCAGGTGCAGCTCGCCCAGGCCGCGGATCACGGTCTCGTTGAGCTCGGCGTGGTGTTCGACGTGGAAGCCCGGATCCTCCTCGGCCAGCTTGTGCAGGGCGGTGGCGAGCTTCTGTTCCTGGCCGCGGGTCGTCGCTTCGATGGCCAGGCCGAACATCGGCCGCGGGAAGTCCAGCGGCCGCAGGTGGATGCCGTCCTCGTCGTGGCTGTCGTGCAGCACCGCGTCGAAGTGGATGTCGTCGACCTTGGCCACGGCGGCGATGTCGCCGGGGATGGCGCGCTCGATCTCGACGTGTTCCTTGCCCTTGAGCTTGAACAGGTGGCCGACCTTGAAGGGCTTGCGGCCGTCGTCGATGAAGAGCTGGCTGTCCTTGCGCACCGTGCCCTGGAAGACGCGGAAGATGCTGAGCTTGCCCACGAAGGGGTCGTTGACGATCTTGAAGACGTCGGCGATGACGTGGGCGGACGGATCGGCGCTGGCGGTGATCGGGCTGCCGTTCCTCTCGAAGGGGGGCGGGTTGCCCTCGAGCGGGTTGGGGAAGAGTTTTTCGGCCAGGTCCAGCAGTTCGCGCACGCCGGTGCCGGTGCGGGCGGAGACGAAGCACACCGGCACCAGATGCCCTTCGCGCAGGCATTGTTCGAAGGCGTCGTGCAGGGCCGGGCCGCTCAGGCCTTCCTCGCCGACCTCGAGGTAGCGCTCCATCACCTGCTCGTTGATCTCGACCACCTGGTCGATGATGCGCTGGTGGGCGTCGGCCACCGGCCCGAGGTCGGAGTCGCCGGCGGGGTTGAAGAAGCAGTCCACCACGCGCGTGCCGCCGTCGGCGGGCAGGTTGATGGGCAGGCATTCGGGGCCGAAGGCCTCGCGGATCTCGTCGAGCAGCGCGGCCAGGCGGCCGGGCTCGGCGTCCATCTTGTTCACCACCAGGACCCGGCACAGGCCGCGCTGGCGGGCGTAGTCCATCATGCGGCGGGTGCCGTATTCGATGCCGGCCGCGGCGCTGAGCACGATGGCGGCGGTCTCGACGGCGGAGAAGGCGCTCAGGGTGGGGCCGCGGAAATCGGCATAGCCCGGGGTGTCGATCAGGTTGACGTGGATGCCTTCGTGGTCGGTGCTGGCGATGGCGGTGTTGAGCGAATGGCCGCGCGCCTTTTCCATCGGATCGAAGTCGGACACCGTGGTGCCGCGTTCGAGGCTGCCTGCCGCCTGGATCGCGCCGCCGGCATGCAACAGGGCTTCGAACAGGGTGGTTTTGCCGGCGCCGGAGTGGCCTGCCAGGGCCACGTTGCGGATTTGCGCTGTGCTGTACGACATGAGGCCGTTCCTCCCGTGGGTGGGTGGTTGGGCCGTCATGGTCGGCGGCGCGATGGCGCTGCCTTCATCGGTCGTCGTGTGCGCGACCGCGCGTCGGTCATGGCGGACGCCCGGCCAGGGGGCCGGGGCGCCTAGACTTCCACCGGCGCCCGGCGCGGTCAACCCGGGTGCGCGGGGGTCTACACTGGCGGCCCGGCCGCGCCGCGGCCCCCACCGGAGAACCGCCATGGGATTCAAGCGCCACGCCACCGCCTACTGGGAAGGCGACCTCAAGTCCGGCCAGGGCCGCATGAGCACGCCGCAAAGCGGGCTGTTCGACGGTACCCGCTATTCCTTCGGCACCCGTTTCGGCGACGAGAAGGGCAGCAACCCCGAGGAACTGCTGGCGGCCGCGCACGCGGGCTGCTATTCGATGGCCCTGGGCTTCATCCTGCAGAACGCCGGCGTCGTCGCCACGCGCATCGATACGCGCGCGGAAGTGGCGATGTCGACCGATCCGGGTCCGCATGTCACCGGCGTGCACCTCGTGGTGCGGGCCACGGTGCCGGGCATCGATGCCGCGGCGTTCGCGGCGCATGCCGACAACGCCAAGGCCAATTGCGTCATTTCCAAGGCGCTGTCGGTGCCGGTGACGCTGGACGCCACGCTTGCCTGAGGCCGCGCCCCGCGTCGTGCTGGTGCACGGCGCGGGGGCCGGCGGTTGGGAGTGGGTCGCCTGGGCGCGGGTTTTCGCGGCCGCGGGCTGGCAGGTCGAGGCCCCCGACCTGCAGCCGGCCGCAGGCGGCCTGGACGCGACCGGGTTCGACGACTACCAGGGGCAGGTGCGCGACTGGTGCGCGCGCGGCCCGCGGCCGCGCCTGCTGGTGGGCGCCAGCCTGGGCGGCCTGCTGGCCTGGGGTGCCGCGGAAGGCAGCGAGGCCCTGGTCCTGGTCAATCCCCTGCCGCCTGCCGGCCTGCCGGGCCGCGACTGGCCGGCGGTGGTGCCCTGGGGCCGGACCGCCTCGCTGGCCGGGACGCGGCGGGCGCTGGCGCCGGACGCCGACGACGCGACGGCGGCCTGGGCCTGGCGGCAATGGCGCGACGAATCGGGCCGCGTGCTGGCGCAGGCGCAGGCAGGCCGGGCGCTGGCGGCGCCCCCCGGCCCGGTGCTGGTGATCGCGTCGAGGGACGATCGGGACGTGCCCGCCGAGCAATCGCGTGCCCTGGCCCGGCAGTTGGGGGCAGAGGGCTGGGACGTGGAAGGCACGCATGTCGGCCCCCTGCTGGGGCGCCGGGCGGCCGGCCTGGCGGCGCGCGTGCTGGCCTGGGCGGAGGGTGCGGCCGGCAGGCGGGCGCCGGCCTGAGGTCCGGCGGTGCCTGAACGACGGCGCGTGGCAGCGGGGCGGGGCCCTGGCCTGTCGTGCGCCTGAATGCCCGCGCGCCCCGCGGCCGGATTCAGGGGGCATTGCACGCCCCGGCCGGAGGATGCGCGGGCGCCATTCCGGCGCCACGGAGTTCGCCATGAACCGCTCGCTGTCCACTTCCCTCGCCCTCGTCCTGCTGGGTGCCGCGGGTGCGGCCCAGGCCCAGTACTACGGCGAGCCCGATCCCTATTACGACGATGGCGGCTACGCGGACGTCGACGTGCGCTACGACGACGGCTACGGCGCAGGCTACGACGATGGCTATGGCTACGGCGAGCAGGCTTATGCCTACGGCGCCCAAGGTGGCGAGAGCCGCGACCATGCGCGTGTGCTGAGCGTGGACCCGATCGTCGAGCGCGGCCAGCCGGTGGTGCAGCAGCAGTGCTGGCGCGAGCCCGCCCCGACGTATGCCCGCGACGACCGCTACTACGGCCAGCCGCGCGCCCGCACGAGCGGCAATGGCGCGGTGCTGGGCGCGATCGTCGGTGGCGTGCTGGGCAACTCGGTCGGCAGCGGCGATGGTCGCCAGGCCGCGACCGCGGTGGGTGCGGTGGTCGGCGGCATGGTCGGCAACTCGATGGAGCGCAATGCGCGCGAGCGCGACTACGCCGGCTACAACGGGCGCGCGCATCGCGTGGCCGAGGTCGAGCGCTGCCGGACGGTGCAGGTCGCCGGTGGCGACGCGCACGTGGTCGGCTACCGCGTGACCTACGAATACGCCGGCCGCACCTTCGAAACCACGACCAGCCACCACCCCGGCGACACCCTGCCGGTGCGCGTGCACGTGACCCCGGAAAGCTGAGGCCTCCCTCCCTCGGCGCATCCGTCGAAGGGGCCAGGACGGCCCCTTCACCTTCCCCAAAAATGGGGTCAGACGCTATTAACGTTTCAAGCCGCCGATTGAAACG
>JAYRTA010000215.1:0-4343 GCA_041919875.1 Arenimonas sp. | reverse complement strand
GGGCATGGTCGCCGATGCGCTCAAGGGCCGCATCCCGCTGATCGCCGACGGCGGCATCCGCTATTCGGGCGACATCGCCAAGGCCCTGGTGGCCGGCGCCAGCAGCATCATGATCGGCGGCCTGTTCGCCGGCACCGAAGAAGCGCCGGGCGAGGTCGAGCTGTTCCAGGGCCGCAGCTACAAGAGCTACCGCGGCATGGGCTCGCTGGGCGCGATGGAGCAGGGCAGCAAGGACCGGTATTTCCAGGACGCCTCCGACGCCGACAAGCTGGTGCCCGAGGGCATCGAGGGCCGCGTGCCCTACCGCGGCCACCTGCGCAGCATCGTCCACCAGCTCGCCGGCGGCCTGCGCGCCTCGATGGGCTACGTCGGCTGCGCCACGGTCGAGGACATGCGCACCCGGCCCAAGTTCGTGCGCGTCACCAACGCCGGCACGCGCGAGGCCCACGTGCACGACGTGCAGATCACCAAGGAGCCGCCGAACTATCGTGCCGGGTGAGGGCGGGGCGCGCGCCTCGCCCCGCGTTGCCCGTTCCTCTCCGTTCGCTCCCGCTCCCGGACCCTCCCACCGCACTCCGCCGCCCCCCATGACCGACATCCACACCGACAAGATCCTGATCCTCGACTTCGGCGCGCAGTACACCCAGCTCATCGCGCGCCGGGTGCGGGAGTTCGGGGTCTATTGCGAGATCTGGGCCTGGGACCACGATCCGGCGGAAATCGCCGCCTGGGGCGCCAAGGGCATCATCCTGTCGGGCGGGCCGGAGTCGACCACCGAGGCCGGTTCGCCCCGGGCGCCGCGCGAAGTGTTCGAGGCCGGCGTGCCGCTGCTGGGCATCTGCTACGGCATGCAGACGATGGCGATGCAGTTGGGCGGCCGGGTCGAAGGTGGCCACCACCGCGAGTTCGGCTATGCCGAGGTCGAGGTGACGGCCGAATGCGCGCTGCTCGACGGCCTCAAGGACCACGCCGGCAGCCCGCCGCGCCTGGACGTGTGGATGAGCCACGGCGACCGCGTGACCGGCCTGCCCGAGGGCTTCGAGGTCACCGCCCGCACCGAATCGGTGCCGATCATCGCCATGGCCGACGAGGCGCGCCGCTGGTACGGCGTGCAGTTCCACCCGGAAGTGACCCACACCCGCTCCGGCGAGCAGATGCTGCGCCGCTTCGCGGTGGACATCTGCGGCTGCGCCACCCTGTGGACCGCGGCCAACATCATCGAGGACCAGGTGCAGCGCGTGCGCGCCCAGGTTGGCGGCGACGAAGTGCTGCTGGGCCTGTCCGGCGGCGTCGATTCCTCGGTGGTGGCGGCCCTGCTGCACCGGGCCATCGGCGAGCGGCTGACCTGCGTCTTCGTCGATACCGGGCTGCTGCGCTGGCAGGAAGGCGACCAGGTGATGGCGATGTTCGCCGAGCACATGGGCGTGAAGGTCATCCGCGTCAATGCCGCCGACCGCTACTTCGCCGCGCTCGCGGGCGTGGACGAGCCCGAGGCCAAGCGCAAGATCATCGGCCGCCTGTTCGTGGAGATCTTCGAGGAAGAGGCCGCCAGGCTGAGCAACGTGAAGTGGCTCGCCCAGGGCACGATCTACCCCGACGTGATCGAATCGGCCGGCAGCAAGACCGGCAAGGCCCACGTGATCAAGAGCCACCACAACGTCGGTGGCCTGCCCGAGCACATGAAGCTGGGCCTGGTGGAGCCGCTGCGCGAACTGTTCAAGGACGAGGTGCGCCGGATCGGCGTGGAACTGGGCCTGCCGCGCGAGATGGTCTACCGGCACCCGTTCCCGGGGCCGGGCCTGGGCGTGCGCATCCTGGGCGAGGTCAAGCGCGAGTTCGCCGACCTGCTGGCCCGGGCCGATGCCATCTTCATCGACGAGTTGCGCAAGTCCGGCTGGTACGACAAGACCAGCCAGGCCTTCGCGGTCTTCCTGCCGGTGAAGTCGGTGGGCGTGGTTGGCGATGCCCGCGCCTACGAGTGGGTGATCGCCTTGCGTGCGGTCGAGACCGTGGACTTCATGACGGCCCACTGGGCGCACCTTCCCTACGAGCTGCTTGATACCTGTTCGCGCAGGATAATCAACGAGTTGCGAGGTGTTTCTCGCGTTGTATATGACATCAGCGGCAAGCCCCCTGCCACCATCGAGTGGGAGTGAGGGCAGGGCATGGCCGCATCCGGCGCCAGCCAGCCTGCTGCGGGCACCGGCGGGGCCCTGTTCCTGGCGCTGCTGCCCGACGGCCCGGCCCGGGACCGGATCGCCGCCCTGGCGGATGAAGTGGCCTTGCGACCCGAGGTCGCCGCCACGCCCCTGGCGCCCGATCGCCTGCACCTGACCCTGGCCTACCTGGGGCGCTTCGCCCGCATCCCGCAGAACGTGCTCGACGCCACCAGCCGCGCCGCCAGCGCAGTGATGGGGCAGGCGCCGGTGCCCGTGCGCCTCGACCGACTCACCAGTTTCCGCGGTCAGGGCAGCAAGCCGGTGGTGCTCACCTGCGACGATGCCGCCGTGCCCGCGCTGGTCGCCCTGCAGCGCCAGCTCCAGCGCGCGCTGGCCCACCACGGCCTGGCGCCGGACCCGCGCTTCAAGCCCCACGTCACCCTGCTGCGCGACCGCCAGGGCCTCGCGCCCGGCGCGGTTGAACCGGTGGCCTGGACGGCCGACGCCATTCATCTGCTGCACAGCCGCCCCGGGCCGGGGCCTTACCAGGAACTGGCCTCCTGGCGCCTGGGCGTACCGGTGGGCCCGCCCGAGCCGACACCCGCGGGCGAGTTCGACGCCCGCGACCACGCCTGGATGCAGCGCGCGCTGGCCCTGGCGGCACAGGCCGGCGGCCAGGGCGACGAGGTGCCCGTGGGGGCCGTCCTGGTCGGTCCGGAAGGGCAGGTGCTGGCGGAAGCCAGCAACCTCACCGGCCACCGCCACGACCCCACGGCCCACGCCGAGATGCAGGTCCTGGCCGCTGCCGGCCGGGCCTTGGGCAGTGCGCGCCTGGGCGGCTGCCGGCTGTACGTCAGCCTCGAGCCCTGTCCGATGTGCGCCGCCGCCCTGGTCCATGCCCGGGTCGAGGAACTGGTGTTCGCCGCGCCGTCTCCCAAGACCGGCGCCGCCGGCAGCGTATTCGACGAAGTACGGCGTGCCCGGGACGGAGAGCCCTCGGCCCGGGAGGCCACCGGCGACCATCGCCACAACCACGCGGTCCGCATCCGCAGCGGCCTGCTGGCGCGGGAAGCGGGCGAGCTGCTGACGGACTGGTTCCGCCGCAAGCGCGGCCAGGCCGGCTGAGTCAGCGCCGGCGGCGCGCCAGTTCGGTGTCGAGCTCGTGGTCGAAGCTGCGCACGGACAGGCTCACCTCCCGGCCCAGGGCCAGGCTGGCACCGAGCAGGCCCAGCACGCCCAGCACCGCCAGCCCCGTCGGCAGGTAGGGCAGTCGGAAACCGGCGAAGGCGTCCACCGCCAGCGCCAGGCTGGTGCCCACGAAGCAGCCCAGGCCCAGGTAGAGCAGCAGGCAGGCGCGCAGCACGTAGTGGGCCCGGCGGCGGTGGCGGGCGATCTGGTCCTCGAGCTCGGCCCGGGTCATCGGATCGCCCTGGTCGAGCTGGGCGATGATCGCGCGGAGGCGATCCACCACCCGGGCCAGGCGGGCATTGGCCGACACCAGCAGCGAGCCGGTGGCGGCCATCAGCAGGGCCGGGGCCAGCATCGAGGTCAGGATGCGGTAGTGGTCCAGCACGTCCTGCGGGTTCATGGCGGCCATCGGCGAGGGAGGCTGAAGTATGATGCGGCCTTCCCACCCGCCGCCAGTCGCGCATGCCCGCCAACGATCAGAACCTGATCTGGATCGACCTGGAAATGACCGGCCTGGATCCGGACGGGGACTCGATCCTCGAGATCGCCACCCTGGTCACCGACCCCGACCTGCGGGTGCTGGCCGAAGGCCCCGAGCTGGCCGTGCGCCATCCGCTCGCCCGCCTCGAAGCGATGGACGAGTGGAACCGCGGCACCCATTCGCGTTCGGGCCTCTGGCAGCGCGTGCTCGACAGCGAGGTCGGCATGGCCCAGGCCGAGGCGATGACCATCGCCTTCCTGCAGGACTGGGTGCCGGCCGGCAAGTCGCCGATCTGCGGCAATTCGATCTGCCAGGACCGGCGCTTCCTGGTGCGGCACATGCCGCGGCTCGAGCGCTACTTCCACTACCGCAACCTCGACGTGTCCACCCTGAAGGAACTCTCCCGGCGCTGGTCGCCGCAGGTGCTGGCGGGGGTGAAGAAGGCCGGCACCCACACCGCGCTGTCGGACATCCGTGAATCGGTGGCCGAATTGGCCTACTACCGGCGGCACATG
>JAYRTA010000214.1:0-4368 GCA_041919875.1 Arenimonas sp. | reverse complement strand
TCTTGGGCATCGTGAACGCCCGGCGGCGGGACGAGTTAAGGGCAGAAAGCGCTGTCGCGTTCGCCTAAACGGCCAAGACAGTTGCTGAGTTAAGCCGACCTGCGTAGCGGAGCCGGCAACATGGCAAGCTTTTCCTGCCATGTTGCTGGTGTAGCGAAGCAGGTTCGGCTTGAACGAATTGTTAGGCGGCTGCCTGTTACTTGGCAAGCTCGCCGGAGACATACTCACTTAGCTCTCGGGTGTTCTTGGAGAACTCCGCCTGCAGATCAACACCGCACTTGTTGGCCAGGACAATGATCGACCATAAACAGTCCGACAGCTCGTGGCCAAGCTTCGCCTTATGGTCATCGATGTCTCGGACGCCGGCGTGCGCCTGAATCAGCTTTGCTAGATCGCCTACGTCCCCAACGAAACCGAGCGCAAGCTCCTGAGTGGTCCAGACGCGGCCCCACCGCTTAACCTCAAGCTCCTCGTAGAGTTCGTTTAGCTGTAGTGCTGCCTTTTCCAGATCGCTGAAATGCATGTTCTGCCGCCTAACGCCAATTAGCGGGCAACACGCCCGTATATTTCCGGATAGTTCGCCCCGCTAGCCTGCCTGTCAACCAGGATGCTTCCGTAAGCGAAACAGTGGCCTGTTGAGGGTTGAGCACGCTATTCGCTGGAGTATCCGGCCGTCCGCCGGCGTAAGCAGGAAAGATATCCGATGCATCTTCCGACGTAGCCCGAGGCATCGCGCGCGCACTCGCCCCTCGCGTTAGCGCGTACCCGTCCCCACCCCTCGCCTCTGCGCCGCCAGGAACGCCCTCAAACTCGCCGGCTTCACCGGCTTCGTCAGCACCGGTATCCCCCGCGCCCGCGCGCCGCGCTTCACCGGGTCGCTGCCGTCGGCGGTGACCAGTACCGCCGGGGTGTCCGGGCCGCAGACGTCGCGCAGGGCGTCGAGCGCGCCCAGGCCGTCGGTTTCGTCGTGCAGGTGGAAGTCGGCCAGCAGGACGTCGGGGCGGTCTTCGCGGGCCAGGGCGAGGGCGGCGGCGACGGTGTCGGCCACGCGCACGTCCACGCCCCAGCGACCGAGCAGGGCCTGCAGGCCGTCGAGGATTTCGCGGTCGTTGTCCAGGCACAGCACCTTCAGGCCCGACAGGTCGCCGGCGGGGGCGGGGGCGCGCGGCGGTTTGGCCGGCGCCACGGTATCGGCCACCGGCAGGCGGATGGCGAACACGCTGCCCTTGCCCGGTACGCTGCGCACGCTAATGGGGTGGTCGAGCATGCGCGATACGCGCTGGCAGATGCTCAGGCCCAGGCCCAGGCCGCGTTCGCCCCAGGGCGAAGGCTGGTCGAAGCGGCGGAACTCCTCGAAGATCTGCGCCAGGTGGTGCGGCGGGATGCCGGGGCCGCTGTCCCACACCTGCACCTCCACCTCGCCGCCGCGCGGGCGTGCGGCCACCACCACGCGCCCCTCCTTGGTGTAGCGCAGCGCGTTGGCCACGAAGTTCTGCAGCGCGCGCCGCAGCAGGCGCCGGTCGCTGCGTACCGACACCGGGCCCGCGTAGACGCGGAAGCGCAGGCTGCGCGCGGCCGCCAGCGGCGCGTACTGCGCGGCCACGCTGGCCACCAGCTCGTCCAGGCGGAACACGCCCAGCTCCGGCTTGAGCGAGCCCGCGTCCAGGCGCGAGATGTCCAGCAGGCCGTCCAGCAGTTCCTCGGCATCGCGCAGCGAGGCATCCACGCGTTCCGACAGCCGCTGCTGCTCCTCGCCCGGCGTGCCCGATTCGCGCAGGGCCGAGGTGAACAGGCGCGCGGCATTGATCGGCTGCAGCACGTCGTGGCTTACCGCGGCCAGGAAGCGGGTGCGGCTCTGGTTGGCCTGCTCGGCCTCGCGGGTGCGCTCGGCGACGCGCTGTTCCAGGGTTTCGTTGATGTCGCGCAGGGCCTGTTCGGCGCGCTTGTAGTCGGTGACGTCGCTGTAGGTGGTCACGTAGCCGCCGCCGGGCAGGGGCTGGCCGCGCATCTCGATCACCTGGCCGTTGGCGCGCACGCGTTCGAACACACAGGGCGAGCCTTCGCGCAGGTAGGCCACGCGCTTGGACACCTGGGATTCCACATCGCCCGGGCCCATCTCGCCGCGTTCGGCGTTGTAGCGGATCAGGTCGGCCACCGGGCGGCCGACGTAGAGCATGCCGTCCGGGTAGTCGAACATCTGCAGGTAGCGGCGGTTCCAGGCCACCAGGCGCAGATCGCGGTCCACCACGCTCACCGCCTGGGTCAGGTTCTCCAGCGTCGCCGAGAGGATCTCGCGGTTGAAGCGCAGTTCGTGCCCGGCCTCGTCCAGCAGGCCCATCACTTCGCCCAGCTCCATGCCCGAGCCGCGCAGGGCGCTGGTCAGCGCCAGGCGCGCCGAGGCCGCGCCGATGGCGCCGGCCAGCAGGCGTTCGGTGTACTGCACCAGGGCGCGGTCGGCGGGGGCGGTGGCCACCAGCTCGCGGCCCAGGGTGGCGGCCTGTTCGGCGAAGGCACGTTGCGCCGCGCGTTCGCCCAGGATGCGCGCGGCCAGCTGTTGCAGGTCGGCCACGCTGAGGTTGCCCTGCCAGCCGCCGGCCGAGGCCAGCGGCCGCTGCGCGTACGGGTCGAGGAAGGGCGTGGCGCGGATGCGTTCCTCCAGGCTGGGCCGGTAGCGCGCCGACACCACCAGCAGCGCGCCCACGTTCACCAGCAGCGACCAGAACGTGCCATGCGTCAACGGGTCCCAGCCGAACAGGCCGAACAGGGCCTCGGGCCGCAGCCAGGCCAGGCCCAGCGGGCCGTCGAACAGCCAGCCGGTGTCGAACCAGCCGGCGCGGCTGAGCGTGGGCAACAGCAGCGTGTACGCCCACAACACGAAGCCGGCCACCAGCCCGGTCAGCACGCCACGCCGGCTGGCGCCGCGCCAGTACAGGCCGCCGATCAGCGCCGGGGCGAACTGCGCCACCGCCGCGAAGGCCAGCAGGCCGAAGGCCGCCAGGCTTTCGCCCGCCGCCGCGGCGCCCCGGTAGTAGGCGTAGGCCAGCAGCGCGATCGCGACGATGGCGATGCGGCGCACCCACAGCACGCGCGCGCCCAGGTGCGGGTCGTCGAGGCGGCGCGACAGGCCGCCGCGCCAGATCGCCGGCATCACCAGGTCGTTGCTCACCATCGTCGCCAGCGCCACCGAGGCCACGATCACCATGCCGGTGGCCGCGGAGAAGCCGCCCACGTACGCGGCCAGCGCCAGCGCCGTGTTGTCCAGGGCCAGCGGCAGCGCCAGCACGTAGGTGTCCGGCGGCACCGCGGCGCCGGCGAACATCGCTTGCCCGGCGCCGGTGATCGGCAGCACGAACAGGCAGATCAGGCCGAGGTAGCCGCTGAACAGCCAGCGTGCGCGGCGTACGTCCGCGACGTCGCCGCACTCCACCACGGCCACGTGGAACTGCCGCGGCAGGCAGACGATGGCGCAGAAGGCCAGCAGCGTCTGCGCCACGAAGCCCTGCGGCAGCCCGGGCGCCGTGACCTCCGCCGCGGCGGCCTGGAAGCGCGCCAGCAGGCCCTCGGCGCCGGGCAGGTGCCCCAGCGCGAACGCGCCGACGGCGACGAAGGCCACCAGCTTCACCAGCGATTCCAGCGCCACCGCCAGGATCATGCCGTGGTGGTGTTCGGTGGCGTCGATCTGGCGCGTGCCGAACAGGACCGCGAACAGGGCCAGGCCCAGGGCGACGTACAGCGCCGGGTCGGCCAGCACCGCGCGCGGCGGGGCGGCGGCGGCGGCGGGCAGGCCGGTCAGCACGTCCACGCTCATCGCCACGGCCTTGAACTGCAGCGCGATGTAGGGGATCGCGGCGATCACGGCCACCAGGGTCACCGTGGCGGCGATGGACTGGGCGCGGCCGTAGCGCGCGGCCAGGAAGTCGGCGATGGACACCGTGCTCTGTTCGCGCGCCACCAGCACCAGGCGCTCGAGGATGCGCCAGGCGAACAGGAACAGCAGGATCGGCCCGAGGTAGATCGGCAGGAAGCCCAGCCCCGACTTCGCCGCGGTGCCGACCGCGCCGTAGAAGGTCCAGCTGGAGCAGTACACCGCCAGCGCCAGTGAATACACGATCGGCCGCAGCCAGGCGCGCGTGGGGTACAGCGGCCGGCGGTCGCCCCACCAGGCCACGGCGAACAGCAGCCCGACGTAGCCCACCGACACCAGCAGCAGGATCCAGCCTGGGATCACGGGCCCTCCTCCCGTGCACGCACACCGGGCGAGTGTAGCGCCGGCCCGTGGCCGGTCCGGGGGCTACGACCAAAGTCGCAGGCGAAAAAAACGGCGCGGGCAGGCCCGCGCCGTGGGAAGGGCGGGCCGTTGCCGGCCCG
>JAYRTA010000213.1:0-4387 GCA_041919875.1 Arenimonas sp. | reverse complement strand
GCGCTCGCGGCCGGCGACGCCTGATCAGTCGGCCAGGCCCACGCGCAGCACCTGGCCCTGGGCGGCATCGGTGACGAGGTAGAGATATCCGTCGGGGCCCTGGCGCACGTCGCGGATGCGTTCGCCGAGGCCTTCGAGCAGGACGTCTTCGCCTGTGATGCGCTCGCCGTCGAGCGAAAGCCGCACGAGTTTCTGGTGGGCGAGGGCGCCGACGAACAGGCTGCCCTTCCAGGCGGGGAAGCGGTCGGCGGTGTAGAAGGCCAGGCCGCTGGGAGCGATCGAGGGCGTCCAGGCGTGCACCGGCTGTTCCATGCCCGGCGCCTCGCGCAGGCCCTCGCCCACGGGCGTGCCGTTGTAGTTCACGCCCAGGGTGATCACCGGCCAGCCGTAGTTGCGGCCGGCGGCGGGAATGTTGAGCTCGTCGCCGCCGCGCGCGCCGTGTTCGGTCTGCCAGAGCGCGCCGGTCTGCGGATGCAGGGCGGCGCCCTGCACGTTGCGGTGGCCCCAGGACCAGATCGCCGCCTGGGCATCGTCGCGGCCGACGAAGGGGTTGTCGGCGGGGATGCCGCCGTCGCGCTCGATGCGGAAGATCTTGCCCTGGCCATCGTCCAGGCGCTGGGCGCGCTCCATCTGGCCGCGGTCGCCGGCGGTGACGAACAGGCGGCCGTCCTGCGCGAAGACCAGGCGCGAACCGAAATGGTGGCCGGTGTCGAGCTTGGGCGTCTGGCGGAAGATGACCTCCACCTGCTCCAGGCCGCCTTCGCCGAGCTTGCCGCGCGCGACGGCCGTGCCACCGCCGCCTTCGCCGGGTTCGGCATAGCTGAGGTAGATCCAGCGCGACTGCTCGAAGTCGGGGTCCAGGGCCACGTCCAGCAGGCCGCCCTGGCCGCGGGCGTAGACCTCGGGCACGCCGGCCAGGGGCGCCGAAACGCGGCCGTCCGCGGAGACGATGCGCAGCCGGCCAGGGCGCTCGGTCACCAGCATGCGCCCGTCGGGCAGGAAGGCCAGGGCCCAGGGATGCTCCAGGCCCGTGGCCACGGTGCTCACCTCCACCGTGCCCTGCGGGCTGTCGAAGCGCCGGGGCGGGTCGCCCGGGGCGGTCTGGGCGGTGCCGCAGCCGGCGAGGGCGAAGAGGGTGGTGGCGGTGATCAGGGCTTTCATCGACGTCTCCATCACTTGAGCAGGGGCGCGAGCGCCGGCCAGACATGGTCGCGCAGGCGCGGCTGGGCCTCGGCGACCGGGTGCAGGTTGTCGGGCTGGAAGGCATCGCGGTCGGTGGCGATCGGTTCGAGCAGGAAGGGCAGCAACGCGGTGCCGTGCGCCTCGGCCAGCTCGCGGTAGTTGCGCTCGAAGCCCTCGGTGTACTGCGGGCCGTAGTTGGGCGGCAGGCGCATGCCCAGCAGCAGCACCCGCGCGCCGGTGGCCTGCGCCGCCAGGATCATGCGCTCGAGGTTGGCGCGGGTCTGGGCCAGGGGCAGGCCGCGCAGGCCGTCGTTGGCGCCGAGTTCGATCACCACCACCGACGGCGCGTGCCGTTGCAGCTCGGCCGCGATGCGGCTGGCGCCACCGGCCGTGGTTTCGCCGCTGATGCTGGCATTGGCCACGCGCCAGCCGGGCTGCTCGGCCGCCAGCTTCTCGCCCACCAGGGCCACCCAGCCCTGTTCGGGCGCCAGGTTGTAGGCCGCCGAGAGCGAATCGCCCATCACCAGCACCGTGCGCGGCGCCGCGGCCCAGGCCAGCGCCGGCAGGGCCAGCGCGAGCAGGAGCATGACGACCTGCCGTTGAACCCGGGTGTGCCAGGCTACATAAGATCCTTTCATTCCCTTCCTTTCCTCGCGAGGTAAACCATGGCCGACAGTTCCGGGACGCCCGTCCGCACCGATGCCGCCCTGCAGGTCGACGGCCTCGGCAAGCGGGTCCAGCTGCCGACGGGGCCGCTGGTGATCCTGGATGGGGTCGGTTTTACCATCCCTCGGGGTGAAGCCGTTGCCATCGTCGGTGCCTCCGGTTCAGGCAAGAGCACGCTCCTGTCGCTGCTGGCCGGGCTGGACGTGCCCAGCAGCGGCGGCGTGACGCTCGAAGGGCAGGCGCTCGGGCCGCTGGACGAGGATGGCCGTGCGCGCGTGCGCGCCGACAAGGTGGGGTTCGTCTTCCAGAACTTCCAGCTGCTGCCCGCGCTGACGGCGCTGGAGAACGTGATGCTGCCGCTGGAACTGCGGGGCGACCCCGATGCCGACGGCCCGGCCCGCGCGATCCTGGCCCAGGTGGGCCTGGGCGAGCGACTGGGCCACTACCCGCGCCAACTCTCGGGTGGCGAGCAGCAGCGCGTGGCCATCGCCCGCGCCTTCGTCACGCGGCCGGCGGTTCTGTTCGCGGACGAACCCACCGGCAACCTCGACACCCGCACCGGCCAGGCCATCGTCGACCTGCTGTTCGCGCTCAACCGCGAGGCGGGCACCACCCTGGTGCTGGTCACCCACGACGAGCGCCTGGCGGCGCGCTGCAGCCGCGTGCTGCGGCTCGACAGCGGCAGGCTGGTGGCCTGATGCGCGCGCCGCTGCTGGCCTGGCGCCAGTTCCGCCGCGACCTCGCCTCGGGCGACGTGCGCATCCTGCTGGCGGCCCTGGTGCTGGCGGTGACGGCCGTGTGCTCGGTCGGCTTCGTGACCGACCGGGCCGAGCGCGCGCTGGCCCTGGAGGCCAACCGCCTGCTGGGCGGCGACGCCGTGCTGCGCGCCGACGAACCGATCACCGGCGTGCTGCGCGACGCGGCGTCGGCGCCGGGCCTGCGCCAGACCGAAACCCTGTCGTTCAACAGCATGATCCGCGCCGGCGAGGCCCTGAGCCTGGGCGACCTGCGGGCGCTCGGCGAGGGCTTTCCCCTGCGGGGCCGCTTCCGCCTGCTCGACCCGTCCGACGGCCGCGAGCACGACGCCAGCGGCGTGCCTGCCCCCGGCACCGCCTGGCTGAGCCGGGCCGGCGCCGACGCCTTGGGCGCCCGGGTGGGCGACCGCCTGGGCGTGGGCAACATCGAGCTGACGCTGGCGGCCCTGGTGGTGCAGGAGCCCGATGCCGCGCTCGACTACTTCAACACCGCGCCGCGGCTGTTCTTCAACCTCGCCGACATCGAGGCCACCGGCCTGGTGCAGCCGGGCAGCCGCATCGGCTACCGGCTGGTGGTGGCGGGCGAACCGGCGGCCGTGGAGCGTTTCAGCGCCATCGCGCGCGACAACCTGGGCCGCGGCCAGCGCCTGGAAACCGCCGGCGAGGCACGTCCTGAAATCCGCCGCGCGCTCGACCGCGCCGACCGCTTCCTGGGCCTGGCGGCCCTGGTGTCGGTGGTGCTGGCGGCCGTCGCCGTGGCGATGGCCGCGCGGCGCCATGCCGCCCGGCACCTCCAGGGCGCCGCGGTGATGCGCAGCCTGGGCGCGCAGCAATCGGCCCTGGTCGCGATCCATGGCGGCGAGCTGCTGCTGGTGGGTCTGCTGGGCAGCGGCCTGGGCATCGTGTTGGCCTTCGGCCTGCAGTGGGCGGTGGCCGGCTGGCTGGCCGAGGCGCTCAAGCTGGCCATTCCCGGCGCGGGCTGGCGCCCGGTCGCGGAAGGCTTCGGCGTCGGCCTCACGGTGTTGCTGGCGTTCGGCCTGCCGCCGGTGCTGGCCCTGCGCCGCGTGCCGGCCCTGCGCGTATTGCGCAGCGATCTCGACCCGACCGAGCCCAGTGCGCTGATCGTGCTGCTGGCCGGCCTGTCGGGGCTGGCGGGCCTGCTGTGGTGGAAAGCCGGGTCCGCGACCCTGGGCACGGCCATGCTGGGCGGCATCCTGGCCACGCTGGTGGTGCTGGCGGGCCTGGCCTGGTGCCTGATCCTGGTGCTTCGCCGCGTGCGCACCCGCCTGCGCGGTGCCTGGCGCTACGGGCTGGCGAACGTCAGTCGGCGCGCCGGCGCGTCCATCGCCCAGGTTTCGGCCCTGGGCCTGGGCCTGATGGCCCTGCTGCTGCTCACCTTCGTGCGCACCGATCTGCTTGATCGCTGGCGCAACGCGCTGCCGGCCGACGCGCCCAACCGCTTCATCATCAATGTCCAGCCGGACCAGGTGGACGGCGTGCGGGCCTTCCTGGAGGGGCAGGGCATCGGCGAGCCGACCCTGTTCCCGATGATCCGCGCCCGCCTGCTGGAAGTGAATGGCGAGGCGCGCAGCGGCGACGCGTACCCGCAGGATTCGCGGGCCCGGCGCATGGCCGAGCGCGAATTCAACCTCAGCGAAGCCGCGGCCCTGCGGCCGGACAACGAGGTGGTGGCCGGAACCTTCTGGACCGGCACGCCGGCCAGCCCGGAGCTGTCGGTCGAGGAGGAGTTCGCGGCCACGCTGGGCTGGAAGGTGGGCGACGAG
>JAYRTA010000212.1:0-4396 GCA_041919875.1 Arenimonas sp. | reverse complement strand
GTCGCTGGACTTGGTATGGAGGGCGCCCCGCCGGCCGGGGGGCCGGCGCGGCGAAGGACTTACTTGACGCTGATCAGCGAGATGTCGAACACCATCGCCTGGGCCGGGCCGACCGGCGAACGCGGGTCGTTGCCGAAGGCCTTCTCGGGCGGCAGGAAGACTTCCCAGCGCGCGCCCTGCGGCATCATCACCAGCACCTCGCGGATGCCCGGCACCGGGAACTCGCCCACCGGGAAGGTCAGCGGAGACGGATTCTGCTGGTTGTAGGTGTTGGCGAATTCCTGGCCGGTCGAGATCGAGCCCCGGTAGTGGATTTGCACCGTGCTGGCGCTGGTCGGCTTGGCGCCGCTGCCCGGCTCGATCACCCGGTACTGGATGCCGCTGGGCAGGCTGGTGATGCCGGCCTTGGCGCGGTTGGCGGCCATGAAGGCATCGGAACGGGCCTTGTTCTCGCTCACCAGCTTGTCGAACTCGGCACGGGCCTGGCTGACCATGCGCTGCTGCAGGCCCGCCAGCTGCTGGTCCATCTGCGCCTTGGGGTGGGCCGGATCGCGCTTGGCGAAACCGTCCTGCACGGCGCGGATGACGGCGTTGATGTCAACGTCCACCTTCTGGTCGGCCAGGTCGCGGCCGAGGTCGTAGCCGATCGCGTAGCTCAGCACCGGCTTGTTCACCGGCGCCGGGGCCGGCTGCTGCGGCGCGGGGGCCGGATTGGTCTGGGCCAGCACGGGGGCGGCGGCAAGACCGAGGGCCGCCAGGCTGGCAGCCAACACACGCAACTTCATCAGGAAATCTCCAGTGTTGGAAACGCGGGAAACGCGTGCCCATCGGGCCGCGCTAGGATAGCCCCCGCAGGGCTTAACCGCTACTGACACGGGCCACGCAGGTCCCGGTCGGACCCCGGCGGTGGGCCGAAGTTCCCTCGCCCCTACCCGGAGCCATCCATGGCCTTTGAAACCCTCCTCGTCGAGGACCGCGACGCCGTCCGCCACATCACCCTCAACCGCCCCGACAAGCTCAATGCGCTCAACCGCGCCACCCTGTCCGAGCTGCTGGCGGCCTTCGAAGCGGCGGCCGGGGACGAGGCCGTTCGCGTGGTCGTGCTGACCGGCGCCGGCCCCAAGGCCTTCGTGGCCGGCGCGGACATCGCCGAAATGAATGGGCTCAGCCCGGTCCAGGCCCGCGATTTCTCCCGCCTGGGCCAGCGCCTGATGCGGCGCATCGAAACCCTGGGCAAGCCGGTCCTGGCCCGGATCAACGGTTTCGCCCTGGGCGGTGGCCTGGAGCTGGCCATGGCCTGCCACCTGCGCATCGCGGCCGAGGGCGCCCGGCTGGGCCAGCCGGAGGTCAACCTGGGCCTGATCCCGGGCTTCGGCGGCACCCAGCGCCTGCTCCGCCTCTGCGGCCGCTCCGCCGCGCTGGAGCTGTGCCTGCTGGGCAGCCCCATCGACGCCGCCCGGGCGCGTGAGCTGGGCCTGGTCACCCGGGTGGTCCCGGCCGACCAGCTCGATGCCGAGGTCGCGGCCCTGGCCAGCCAGCTGGCGGTCGCGGCGCCGCAGGCCCTGCGCGGGGTGCTCGATGCCGTGGTACTGGGCGGCGAAGCGCCGCTCGACACCGGCCTGGACTACGAAACGCAGGCCTTCGCCCTGGCCTTCTCCACCGACGACATGAAGGAAGGCACCGGCGCCTTCCTGGCCCGGCGCAAGCCCAGCTTCAGCGGCCGCTGAGCCCCGGGCCATGGTCCGGCACCGCTTCCATGGCGGCCTGCGGCTCGCGGGCCATGCCGACGCGCCGGCCGGCGGCCTGCAGACCTGCCCGCCGCCGCCGCGGCTGCGGGTCTGCCTGATGCAGCACGCCGGGCCCGCCGGGGAACCGGTCGTGTCCGAAGGTGAACGCGTCCGGCGCGGCCAGCGCCTGGGCGAGGCGCGCGACCCGCGCGCCGTGCCCGTGCACTCCCCGGTGCACGGGCGCGTGCTGGGCCTGGCCGAGGAGGACCTGCCGCACTGGCCCGGCCAGCGCGCCCTGCACGTGCTGATCGAACCGCTGCCGGACGGCGACGCCCTGCTCCTCGCGCCGCTGGACCCGGGGTCGGCCGACCCGGCCCGGCTGCGCGCGCGCATCGCCGAGGCGGGCCTGGCCGGGCTCGGCGGCGCCGGGTTCCCGACCGCGGAAAAACTTTCGGTGGCGCGCCGCCTGCTGGTGCTCAACGGCGCCGAGTGCGAGCCGGGCATCAGCTGCGACGACGCGCTGCTGCGCGCGCACGCCGACGAGGTGGTGCTGGGGGGACGCGTGCTGGCGCGGGCCACTGGCGCGCCGCGCATCGTCTGCGCGCTCGAAGAGGACATGCCCGAGGCGATCCGCGCCTGCCGGGACGCCATCGCCGCGCATGGCGCCGGCCTGGTCGAGCTGGCGGTGCTGCCGGCCCGCTACCCGCAGGGCGGCGAGCGCCAGCTGATCCAGGCCCTGACCGGCGAGGAGGTGCCACGCGGCGGGCTGCCGCGCGACATCGGCGTGCTGGTCCACAACGTCGCCACCGCGCGCGCCGCCTGGCGCGCGGTCGCCCACGGCGAGCCCCTGCTCGAACGCGTGGTCACGGTGGCGGGCCCCGGCGTGGCGCGGCCGGGCAATTTCCTCGTGCCCCTGGGCACGCCGGTGTCGTACCTGGTCGAACAGGCCGGCGGCTACACCTCCGCCGCCGCGCGCCTGCTGCTGGGCGGCCCGATGATGGGCGTGGCCCTGGCGCACGATGACGTGGCGTTGGGCAAGACCCACCAGAGCGTGCTGGTGCTGGACGCCGGCGCGCGCCCGGCCGGCGCGCCGGAAATGCCCTGCATCCGCTGCGGCGACTGCGCGGATGCCTGCCCCGCGCGCCTGCTGCCCCAGCTGCTGCTGCGGCAGGTGCGCGCCGGCCAGTTCGAGGCCGCCCGCGACCAGGGGCTGCCCGACTGCATCGAATGCGGCTGCTGCGACCTCGCCTGCCCCAGCCGGATTCCGCTCACCGCGCACTTCCGCCATGGCCGCGCCGAACTGCGGCGCCAGGCCGAGGCCGCGCAGGCCGCCGAGGCGGCACGCCAGCGCCACCTCGCCCGCGGCGAACGTCTCCAGCGCGAGGCCGACGAACGCGAACAGCGCCACGCCGCCCGCGCCGCCGCCACCGGCGCCGACGCCGTGGCCGCGGCCATCGCCCGCGCCAAGGCACGCCGCGACGGCGGGAGCCCCGGATGAAGACCTTCGAGACCGCCCCGTCCCCGCACCTGCCCGCGCCACGGCCCGGCGTGCGCACGGTGATGGCCCTGGTGCTGCTGGCCCTGGCGCCCGGCGTCGCCGCGCATGCCTGGTTCTTCGGCCCCGGCATCGGCCTGCAGATCCTGCTCGCCACCGGCTTCGCGCTGGCCTTCGAATCGCTGGCGCTGCACTTGCGCGGACGGCCGCTACGGCCCTTCCTGACCGACCTGAGCGCACCGCTCACCGCGGTCCTGTTCGCCCTGTGCGTGCCGCCGCTGGCGCCCTGGTGGGTGGCCGCCATCGGCATGGCGGCGGCCATCCTGCTGGCCAAGCACCTCTACGGCGGCCTGGGCCACAACCTGTTCAACCCCGCGATGGTGGGCGTGGCGGTGGTGGTGCTGTGCTTCCCGCGCGAGTTCACCCAGTGGTTGGCGCCGGCGGGCCTGCAGGGCGCGCCCGTCCCGGGCCTGGCCGACAGCCTGCATGCCGTGCTCACCGGCCGGCTGCCGCCGCCCTGGGCGTGGGACGCGCTCGCCCAGGCCACGCCGCTCGACAGCTTGCGCACCCTCGCCGGCCAGGGCGCCACCTTGTCCGAGATCCGCGCCCAGCCGCTGTTCGGGCATGTCGGCGGGCGAGGCTGGGAGTGGATCGCCGGCTTCCACGCGCTCGGCGGCCTGTTCCTGCTGTGGAAGCGGGTGATCCCCTGGCAGGTGCCGGTGGCGGTGCTGGGCACCACCGTGCTGTTGACGCTGCCGTTCTGGCTCTACGACCCGGACCTGCACCCTTTCCCGCTGCAGCACCTCGTCAGCGGCGGCCTGGTGCTGGCGGCCTTCTTCATCGCCACGGATCCGGTGAGCGGCAGCACCACGCCGCGCGGCCGCCTGTACTTCGGTGCCGGCGTGGCCGTGCTCGCGCTGGCGATCCGGCGCTGGGGCGCCTATCCGGACGGCGTCGCCTTCGCCGTGCTGCTGATGAACTGCCTGGCGCCCTGGCTGGACCTGCACACGCGCCCGCGCATCCTGGGCGAGGCGCGCTGATGCGCCCCTTGCCGCCGCCGCTGCTGGCCGCGCTGCGGCTGGGCGCCGCCGGATTGCTGGCCGCGCTGCTGCTGGCCGGCGTGCACGCGCTCACGCGCGAACCGATCGCACAGGCTGATCGCCGGGTCGCGCTC
>JAYRTA010000211.1:0-4400 GCA_041919875.1 Arenimonas sp. | reverse complement strand
GCAACCGCCAGATCACCTTCACCGCCGAGCTCAACGGCCGGCCGCTCGGCGACGTCATGCAGGAAGTGAACGCGCTCCCCACGCTGCAGAACCTGCCCCCCGGCGTGCGCACCCAGCCCTTCGGCGATGCCGAGATCTTCGTGGAGCTGTTCGTCGGCTTCGCGCTGGCGATGGCCGCCGGCCTGTTCTGCGTCTACGCGGTGCTGTTGCTGCTGTTCAACCACGCCAGCCATCCGCTGATCATCCTGATGGCGGTGCCGCTGTCGGCCGGCGGCGCCTTCGGGCTGATGTTCCTCACCGGCACCCTGCTGTCGCTGCCGGCCCTGATCGGCCTGCTGATGCTGATCGGCATCGCCACCAAGAACTCGATCCTGCTGGTGGACTACGCGGTGATCGCCGAGGACGAAAAGGGCATGGACATGCACGACGCGCTGGTGGACGCCTGCCGGAAACGCGCCCGGCCGGTGATCATGACCTCGATCGCGATGAGCGCCGGCATGCTGCCGATCGCGCTCGGCCTGGGCGCCGACGCGGCCTTCCGCCAGCCGATGGCCATCGCGGTGATCGGCGGCCTGGCCACTTCGACGGTGCTGAGCCTGGTGGTGATCCCGGCGGCGTTCGCGGTGATGGAGGACCTGATCCGCGGCCTCCGGCGCCGTCGCGCCGCCCGGCGGTCGGCCGCGGCCTGAGCCGGCCCGCGCGCGCGGCGTGCCACCGTGGGGTGTGCTAAATAGCTCCCGGGGAACACCGGGAGACCTCCGCATGACGCTTCGCCTGTTTGCCTCCGTGGCCTTCGTGGCTTGCCTGAACGCCGCCCCTGCCCTGGCGTCGGATCGCCTGGATTACGGCCTCTGTCCCGCGGTGCACGACGCGCTCGATCCCAACGGAGACGAGTTCTTCGAGGACGCCGACACCGACCGCGCGCTGGCCGCGCTGCCGGGCTGCGCCGGGCGGCCGCAGGGCCATGTCCACGTCTCGCGGGCCTACCTGCACCGCCGTGCCGGCGAACGGGACGCGGCGCGCGCCGAACTCGCGCTGGCCGAGTCCGCCGGCGAGCCCGGGCGCGCGATCCTTCGCCTGCACTGCCAGCTGGCCCTGGATGCCGATGTGCGCTCGGGCGACGCCGCGGCCACCTGCGCGCGCCTGGCCGCGACCGCGCCCGACTGGCCGGCGACCCACCTGGTCGAGGCCTTCCGCCTGCGCATGTCCGGCGAACCCGCCGCCTCGCTCGCGGCCGCGGAGCGCGGGCTCGCCCTGGCGCCCGGCCAGGTCAGCCTGGTGATGGCCCGCGCCTACGCCCTGGTCGACCTGGGCCGCCGCGACGAGGCGCTGCCGCTGCTGGCCGATGCCGCCCGGCGGGCCCCGGCGACCTACGAAGCCAACCTCGCCTACGGTCGCCAGCTCTATTTCGCCGACCGCGAGCCCGAGGCCCTGCCCTACCTGGACAAGGCCGTCGCCGTGAACGCGACGAGCGAAGCCCTGCGCCTGCGCGGCGACACGCTGTGCACCCTGCAGCGCTACGACGCCTGCTTCGCCGACCTCGACCAGGCCGTCGCCAAGGCCGGCACCTGGGCCGAACCCTGGCACGTGCGCGGCCACAACCGCTCCCGCCGCGGCGACAAGGCCGGGGCCCTGGCCGACTTCTCGCGCGCCATCGAACTGGATCCGAAGTGGGTCTCGCCGCGCATCGCCCGCGGCATCCTGCACGAGGAGGAAGGGCGCTATCGCGAGGCCCTCGATGACTACGCGAAGGCTTCCGAGATCGAACCGCGGAATGCACGGCCCTGGGCCAACGCCGCCTCGCTGCTGATCGCCACCCAGCGCTACCCGGAAGCCATCTCGGCCGCCGACGAAGCGATCGCGCGCGACCCGACCAGCTTCGCGGCCTTCAACAACCGAGCGTTCGCCAAGGTGCGCCTCGAACGCTACGCCGACGCCATCCCCGACTACGACCGCGCACTGGCGCTCAAGCCGGACAACCAGCCCTCGCTGTTCTGGCGCGCGCGCGCCCACACCGCCGTCGGCCGCGGGGACCTGGCCAAGCGCGACTACGGCACGCTGATCCAGGTCAATCCCAACTACGGCTGGGCGTGGGTGAACCGCGGCGCGATCCTGCTGGCGGAGGGCGATGCCGCGGGTGCCTGGCGCGACCTCGACCACATCCTGCCGGGCATGCGCAATTTCGGCGTGGTCTGGTCGCAGTGGCTGCTGGCCGGCGTCGGCAGCGGCCAGTCCATGCAGGTGCTGGCGCGGCGATTCAACGAGGTGGGTGCCGGCGCGCCGACCAGCGACGGCTGGTACGCCGTGCGCGGCGTGATCCGGCTGGGCCAGCCGGACCCGTCCCCGCAGGACACCGAGGCAGGCGTCGCGGACCTGGAACAGGCCCGGCGACTCAACCCGGACAACCCGATCGTCCGCCAGATCGACGCGGCCTTCCAATGGGAGGAGTTCGAGGACTACCTGGAAGTGATGGCCGACGAGATGGAGTACGAACCCTACGGCTATTGAGACCGCCCGCCGCGTCGTCGCGCCTCAGCGCGGCGCGCAGGCGGGCGCGCCCGCCGCGCGCGGGTCGGCGCAGATGCGCTCGCGCAGGGCCGGGATGGTTTCGGCCAGGTCCTCCGGCGGCGGACTGATCTGCAGGAACACGGCTTCCGAGAGCTGCAGCGCCTCGGCCGCGCCCGGGTAATCGTCGTTGCGCATGCGCACCAGCGCCAGCACCCAGTGCGCGAAGGCCGCGCCGTGTTCGGGCCGGTCGTAGACGCGCGTGGCCATGCCGCTGGCCTTCGTCGCCCAGGCCAGCGCGGATTCCTTGCGGCCCGCACCCACCGACAGCATCGCCAGGCCCGCCATCGGGTTGACCACCATTTCGTGGCCGCCCGGGAAGGCCTTCTCGCGCATGCGCACCGAGCGCTCGAACAGCGCCAGCGCGGCGTCCATGTCCTCCTGCTCCTGGCGCAGGTGGCCGAAGTTGTTCAGGGCCATCGCCAGCTCCGGGCTGCCCTCGGGCGCAAGCCGTTCGAATTCGGCGATCGCTTCGCCGTACAGCGTGGCCGCGCGCTCCAGGTCGCCCATGCCGTGCGCGGTGTAGGCCAGGTTCGAGACCAGCACCGCGTGGTCGGTCGGCGCGGCACCCGCCTCGGTGCGCGGCGGGGGCAGGGCCTGCACGCGGCGGAAGAGCTCGTCGGCGCGCGGGTAGTCCTCCAGCGACAGGTAGAAATTGCCCAGGTTGTTGAGCACCACGAGGTACAGCGGGTCGTCCTGCCGCCCCAGTGCCTCCAGCCGCGCCGCCAGGTCCTTCCAGCCCGCTTCCGCGTCCTGGTTGCGGCCCTGGTACATGCGCAGCTGGGCGATGCCCTCGCGCACCTGCAGGGTGCGCGTGGAGTCCTCGCCGAAGGCCTGCACGGATTCCTCCAGCGCCAGGCCGAGTTCGCGCTCGGCCAGGGCCAGCTGGTTGCGGCTGACCATGCTGTAGCCCAGGGCATGGTGGATCCGCGAGGACAGGTCGGGCCGGCCCGGGAAGCGCGCCGGGACCTGGGCCGAGGCGCGGTCCACGGCCTCGCTCAGGCTCAGCTCACGGCCCGCGTCGTAGGGGTCGGAGGACTTGAGCACGTCGAGCAGGAACTGGTTGACCTGCTCGGTATCGGCGGCCGCACGCGTGGCGCGGTCGGCCTGCCACAGCGCCACCGCCGCCGAGGCGAGGATGGCCGCCAGCGCCAGCGAGGCGGCCGCCACGCCGATGCGGTGCCGGCGCAGGAACTTGCGCAGCCGGTAGCCCAGCGAATCCGGATGCGCCAGCACCGGCTGCCCGCCGAGGTAGCGGCGGATGTCGTCGGCCAGTTCCTGGGCCGAGCCGTAGCGGCGCGCCGGCACCTTGTGCATGGCCTTGGCGACGATGCGCTCGACGTCGGCGGTGATCTGCGCGCGCCGCTGCCGGCGCTCGGCATCGGTGATCGCGGCCCGCTCGAGCAGGCGGGTCATCGGCTCGGGGTGGGTCTCGCACACCACCTGCTCGACTTCGGCCGGGCGCAGGCCGCCCAGTTCGTAGGGGCGCACGCCCGCGAGCAGCTGGTAGAGCATCACGCCCAGCGAATACACGTCGGAACTGGTGGTCAGCAGCTCCTGCCGCACCTGTTCAGGGCTGGCGTAGGCCGGCGTCATGGCGGTGAGCGAGGTGCCGTCCCTGCCCGCGGCATCGGGCTGCTGCTCGAGGATCTTGGCGATGCCGAAGTCGAGCAGGCGCGGCTCGCCGTTGCTGCCCACCAGGATGTTGTCGGGCTTGAGGTCGCGGTGCACCACCAGGTGCCGGTGCGCCTCCTGCACGCCGTCGCAGACCTTGGCGAACAGGGCCAGGCGCGCGGGGACGTCCAGCTTGCCCTGCTTGCAGAAGTCGGTGAGCG
>JAYRTA010000210.1:0-4423 GCA_041919875.1 Arenimonas sp. | reverse complement strand
CTCGTCCTCGCCGACGCAGTAGGGCGGCATCCAGTACAGCACGTCGCCGAGCGGGCGCAGCACCACGCCGCGCGACAGCGCGTGCCGGTAGGCGCGCAGGCCGCGGCGGTCGCCGGCGGGGAAGGGCAGGCGGCCGGGCCGCGCGGCCACGAGCTCGAAGGCGAGGATCATGCCGGTCTGCCGCACCTCGGCCACGTGCGGGTGCGTGGCCAGCGGCGCCGCCAGGGCGGCCATGCGCGCGGCGGTGGCGCGGTTGCGCGCCAGCACGTCGTCGCTGTCGAAGATCGCCAGCGAAGCCAGGGCCGCGGCGCAGCCCAGCGGATTGCCGGTGTAGCTGTGCGAATGCAGGAAGGCGCGCTCGCGCGAGTCGTCGAGGAAATCCCCGTAGACCGATGCGGTGGTGAGCACTGCCGACATCGGCAGGAAGCCGCCGGTCAGGCCCTTGGACAGGCACAGGAAATCCGGGGCGATGCCGGCCTGCTCGCAGGCGAACAGGGTGCCGGTGCGGCCGAAGCCGACCGCGATCTCGTCGGCGACCAGGTGCACGCCGTGGGCATCGCACAGTTCGCGCGCGCGCCGCAGGTAGGCCGGGTGGTGCATGCGCATGCCGCCGGCGCACTGCACCAGGGGCTCGAGCACCAGGGCGCAGACGGTGCCGGCATGCCGCTCCAGCAGGTCCGCCAGCGCGTCGGCGCGGCGCAGCGCGCAGGCCTCGGCCGATTCGCCGGGCTCGGCCCCGTAGGCGTCGGGCGAAGGCGCGAACAGCGGCTCGAGCAGCAGCGGCGCATACACGCGCCGGTACAGCGGGATGTCGCCCAGCGAAAGCGCGCCCAGGGTTTCGCCGTGGTAGCCGTTGCCCAGGGCGATGAAGCGGGTGCGGCGGGTGTCGCCGCGGTTGAGGTGGCTGTGGAAGCTCATCTTCAGCGCCACTTCGACCGCGGCCGAGCCGTTGTCGGCGTAGAACACCCGGGCCAGCGGCGGGCGGCCGGCCTGCCGGGGTGCCTTCGCCAGCAGGGCCTCGGCCAGCTGCAGGCCGGGGCCGTGCGAGAAGCCCGCGAAGATCACGTGCTCGAGTTCGCGCGCCTGGCGGGCGATGGCCTCGGCGATGCGCGGTTCGCCGTGGCCGAACAGGTTGGTCCACCAGCTGCTGACGGCATCGAGGTAGCGCGTGCCGTCCACGCCTTCGAGCCAGGCGCCGCGCCCGCGCCGGATCGGCACCAGCGGCAGGGTGTCGGGGTGTTCGCGCATCTGCGTGCACGGGTGCCAGAGCACGGCGAGGTCGCGCTCGCGCCAGGCCCGGGCATCGTCGGGGAGTCGGTCCATGGCGCGGATGATACGCCGGGCCGCGTCCCCGTCCGGCGGGACGGACGCGCGCGCAGCGGCTAGAATCGGGCCATGTCCGCCCACCCGCCCCGCCGCCCGCCCGTCATCCACCAGCGCGAGACGCAGGACCTGGGCGGCAGCCGCCGGGAGTGGCTGGACCTGGAGTTCTCCAACGGCGAGCGGCGCCGCTACTTCCGCATCCTCAGCCCCGGCCATGGCTCGGTGATCGTGGCCGCGATCCCGGAGCCGGGCGTGGTGCTGCTGGTGCGCGAGTACGCCGCCGGCACCGAGCGCTACGAACTGGGCCTGCCCAAGGGCCGCATGGATGCCGGCGAAACCGTGCTCGAGGCGGCCAACCGCGAGCTCAAGGAAGAGGTCGGGATGGGCGCGCGCAAGCTCACCCTGCTGCGCCGGATCACCACCGCGCCGACCTACATGGAACACCAGATCCACCTCGTGCTGGCCGAAGACCTCTACCCCGAACGCCTGCCGGGCGACGAACCCGAAGAGCTCGAGGTCGTGCCCTGGCGCCTGGACGCGCTGGGCGAACTGGCCCTGTGCGACGAATGCTCCGAGGGCCGTTCGCTGGCCGCGCTGTTCATCGTGCGCGAAGTGCTCGAGGGGCGGGCATGAGCCCGGCCGCGGCGTCCGGCACGCCGGATGCGCTGGTGGAAGGCGTGGTGGCCCTCGCGCGGGCCGCCGGCGCCGCGATCCTGGACGTGTACTCGTGCGAATTCGAGGTCGAGGCCAAGGACGACGCCTCGCCGCTGACCCAGGCCGACCTGGCCGCCCACCGCCTGCTGGTGGCCGGCCTGCGCGCGCTGTCGCCCGCCCTGCCGGTGCTGAGCGAGGAAGACGCCGGCGTGGCCTGGGAAGTCCGCCGCGGCTGGGACCGTTACTGGCTGGTGGATCCGCTCGACGGCACCCGCGAGTTCGTCAAGAAGAACGGCGAGTTCACCGTCAACATCGCCCTGGTCGAACACGGCCGGCCGGTGCTGGGCGTGGTGTACGCGCCGGTGTTCGATTACCTGCTGCATGCGCGCGCCGGCCACGGCGCCTGGCTGCGGCAGTCCGGCGAGGACATCGCGCTGTCCACCCGCCGGCCCGCCACCACGCCACTGCGCGTGGCGGCCAGCCGGTCGCACCTGGATGCGCGCACGGCCGCCTTCCTCGACCGCCTGGGCGAGTCCGAGCGGCATGGCCTGGGTTCGTCGCTGAAGTTCTGCCGGATCGCCGAGGGCCGGGTGGACGTCTATCCGCGCTTCGGCCCGACCAGCGAATGGGACACGGCCGCGGCGCAGTGCGTGCTGGAGGCCGCCGGCGGCGCCGTGCTGCGCCTGGACGGCACGCCGCTGCGCTACAACGGCAAGGATTCCCTGCTCAATCCGGATTTCATCGCGCTGGGCGACGTCGACCTGCCGTGGCGGGAATGGCTGGAGGCCGTGCCGGCCGATGGCTGAGATCCACGAGCTGCTGCGGATCATGGCCCGGCTGCGCGACCCCGCCGGCGGCTGCCCCTGGGACCGGCAGCAGGACTTCTCGACCATCGCGCCCTACACCATCGAGGAAGCCTACGAGGTCGCCGACGCCATCCAGCGCGGCCACCTGGCCGACCTGCGGGACGAACTGGGCGACCTGCTGTTCCAGGTGGTCTTCCACGCCCGCATGGCGCAGGAGGCCGGCGCGTTCGACTTCGGCGACGTGGTGGCGGCCATCCGCGACAAGATGCTGCGCCGGCACCCGCATGTGTTCAGCGCCGCCGAACGCGCGGTCGCCGGCGACCCGGGCACGGGCGAGGGCGCCGATGTCGCCGATGCCCGGGCCCAGACCCTCGCCTGGGAGGACCACAAGCGGCGCGAACGCGAAGCGCGCGGCGAGGCCGATGCCAGCGCCCTGGCCGGCATCCCGCGCGGACTGCCCGAGTGGCAGCGCGCGGTGAAGCTGCAGAAGCGGGCCGCCACCCTCGGCTTCGATTGGCCCGGCCCGGCGCCCGTGATCGCCAAGCTGCACGAGGAGATCGAAGAAGTGCGCGCCGAGTTCGATGCGGTCGCCGCCGATGCGCCGGGCGCGCAGGACCGGCTGGAGGACGAGCTCGGCGACGTGCTGTTCGTGGTGGCCAACCTGACCCGGCACGCGCGGGTGGATTTCGGCTCGGCCCTGCGCCGGGCCAATGCCAAGTTCGAGCGGCGTTTCCGGCGCATGGAGCAGCTGGCCGCCGCCGAGGGCGTTGACCTGCGCACGCTGCCGCTCGAGGCCCAGGACGGCTACTGGAACCGGGCCAAGGCCGAGGAAAAGGGCGCCTGAGCGCCGCGGCGGCGGTTGCGGCAGAATCGCGTGGCAGGAGGGCCTTCCGATGAGCCAGGGTTTCGCCAGTTTCCGCGAGTTCTATCCGTTCTACCTGGGCGAGCATTCCGATCCGACCTGTCGGCGGCTGCATTTCGCCGGCAGCTGCGTCGCGCTGGCCTGCCTGGCCGCGACGGCGGTGACGCGAAACCCGTGGTGGCTGCTGGCGGCGCTGGTCAGCGGCTACGCCTTCGCCTGGGTCGGCCATTTCTTCTTCGAGCACAACAGGCCCGCCACCTTCAAGCACCCCTTCTATTCCTTCGCCGGCGACTGGGTGATGTTCAAGGACATGCTCACCGGCCGGGTGCCGTTCTAGCCCGCCCTCTCGGGGGGCCGCCGTGGCGGCGGTCGGGGATGCCAGTCGCGGGGTCGCGGCTGGAGCCGCTCCTACTCGAGGAAGAGGAGGAAGGCGGCAACCACGATCAGGGCGAAGCCGGCCACGTGGTTCCACTTGATCTGCTCGCCCAGGTACCAGATCGAAAAACCGGCGAAGACCAGCAGGGTCAGGATTTCCTGGATGCCCTTGAGCTGCGGCGCCGTGTACACCGCGTGGCCCATCCGGTTGGCCGGCACCTGCAGGCAATACTCGAAGAACGCGATCCCCCAGCTGGCGAAGATCACGATCCAGATCGGGCTCGCCTTGTACTTCAGGTGCCCGTACCAGGCGAAGGTCATGAACACGTTGGACGCGAGCAGCAGCAGGATCGGGGTGACGTAGGCGGAGAGGCTGGCCATGGCGGTCTCGGGGCGGGAAGCA
>JAYRTA010000209.1:0-4437 GCA_041919875.1 Arenimonas sp. | reverse complement strand
GTTCCGGCGCTGGCGCCTGCCCGGGAAGTCGCGCCCCACGCCCGTACCGCCCGCGACGCCGCCGGGATGAAGCGCCTGCTCCCGGACGTCGCACTGATCCTGGGCCTGGCGCTCGCGGCGCCGGCGACGGCGGCCGACGCCTTCGAGCGCATCGATCTCCGGGCGGCCGGCTATGACCCGGTGAAACTCGAGGAGCTGCGCCTGCTGCTGCGCGAGCGCGGCTCGGAGTCGATGCTGCTGCTCAAGGACGGCAAGGTCTTCTTCGAATTCGGCGACATCCGGGCGCGCCGCCTCGTGCACTCGATCCGCAAGCCGCTGCTGCACGCCCTGATCGGCATCGAACGATCACGCGGCGACTGCTTGCGGCTGGACCGGCGCCTGTCCGAATTCGACGTGGACGAAGCGCCGCCGGGCCTGAGCGCGGCCGAAAAATCGGCCACCCTGGCCCAGTTGCTGCAGTCGCGCTCGGGCGTCTACCACCCGGCGGCCGCCGAGACCGAGGGCATGGCCGCCCAGCGTCCGGCGCGCGGCAGCCATGCGCCGGGCACGCACTACTACTACAACAACTGGGATTTCAACGCCGCCGGCGCCATCTACGAGCAATGCAGCGGCATCGGCGTGCACGAAGCCTTCCTGGCCCGCGTGGGGCAGCCGCTGGGCATGCTCGACTACCGCGGCCGCATCTATTCCTGGCCCGGGGACGACGCCGCCATCCCGGCCGACGCCGACGGCTTCCGCAAGCTCGAGCCGGCGCAGTCGCGGCATCGCGCCTGGCACTTCCGCCTGTCCACCCATGACCTGGCCCTGTTCGGCCAGCTCTACCTGCAGCGCGGCCAGTGGCAGGGCCGGCAACTGGTGCCGGCCGAATGGATCGACGCCGGCACGCAGCCCATCTCGGTGACCGAGCCGGAGTACGGCCTGGCCTACGGCATGCTCTGGAACGTGCTGGTGTTCGGGGCCGACGAACCGCGGCCGGCCTTCTACCACACCGGGCTGGGCGTGCACATGCTGGGCATCTACCCCCGGCACGGGCTGGTGATGGTGCATCGCGTGAACACCGAGGCGCCATTCCGCTTCCACGATGGCGACCTCTATGCGGTGATCCGCGCGATGCACGCCGCCCGCATTACGCCCGCAGGCGACCCGCGTAGCCGGCCTTGATCCGGCGCCAGCTGTCCCAGAACGGCTCCACCGCCCCACCCTGCAGGCGCGCGCGCAGCAGGTCCAGGTGCATGTGCCAGCCGGGGCCGACGCTGTTCAAGGTGGCATTGGAGGCCACGCGCTGGTGTTCGACGGTCAGCAACACGTGCTCGCCCTGGGCCTGCAGGCGCAGGCTGACCTGGCTGCCGTCGTTCCAGGTGAAGCCCAGGGCATGGGGCGCGTCGTATTCGGTGATCGTGCTGTCCATGCGGTGTTCGCCGGTCAGGCCGTCCGGCAGCTCGCCCGGCGGGTCGGTCAGTTCGTTGTTGCGCCAGCGCAGTTCGAAGCGGCCGCCGACGGCCGCCGGCATCTCGCCATCGGCCAGCCACTGCCGACGCAGATCGCTGTCGGTCAGGTAGGCCCAGACGCGCTCGATCGGCCCGGGCAGCACGCGCTGCAGTCGGAGCGTGTCGGGCTGGGTGAGCACGGCGAAGTCACCGGCGGGGTCGTGGCTCATGGTCTTTTTCCTTTCCTGGTCGGGCGGCCGGCGGCGCGGGCGGCGTCCTTTCGGAGCAGGCCGTCGAGCAGGCCGAGGTGGTGGGTCCAGAAGGCTTCGTAGAAGCGCAGCCAGTCGTGCGCCTCGGACAGGGGTCCCGGCGCCAGTCGGCACAGATGGGTGCGCCCCTGCACTTCGCGGATGATCAGGCCGGCCTGCTCGAGCACCTTCACGTGCTTGGAGGCCGCCGCCAGGGACATGGCATGCGGCTCGGCCAGCTGCCCCACGCTGCGTTCGCCCGCGGCGAGTGTGCGCAGCATGCGGCGGCGGGTGGCGTCGGCCAGGGCGTGGTAGACGGCGTCGAGACGGGGTTCGATATGTTCAACCATGTGGTTGAACGTACGCCCGCCCGGACTGACTGTCAACCCTTTGGTTGAATATTTTCCGGGGGGCCGCCCCTACTCCGGCGCGGCCTCGTCCCGGGCGAGGTTCCAGGCCATGTGGCGGCCATCGGCCAGGGAAACGCTGGCCAGGTAGGGTTCGAACACCTGGCGATGCTCGACCTCCGTCTGCAGCTGGCCGATCACCAGCAACCGGCCGTCCACGGGCCAGAACACGGGCGCCTGCACGTGCGGGCTGTCGCTGAAGGGCAACTCCACGCGCCAGCGTTCCTGCAGGTCCGGGCCGAAGCGATGGAGCATCTTGCGTCCCGCCGTGTCCACGCGGGACATGGACCAGGCCAGCAGGTCGCCGTCGACCCGCATCGCCGCGCCGGTGGCCGGATCGCGCACGAAGTGCCCCCGCAGCAACACGGGCGCACCCGGCACCGGTTCGGCGGCGGCGATGTGCGCAAAGGTCTCGTTGAACGATTGCTTGGGCGCCAGGGTCACGCGATGGAAGGCGCGCCGCGCCATCGCGCCCTCGTCGGTGATCGAGTACGGGTAGCGGGCGTGGTCGCCGAAGGTATCGGCCAGTGCATCCTCCGCCTCCCGGGGGGACCACAGCGCCCACCAGGTGTCGGCGTCGAGCACCACCTCGCGCACCATCGGGCGGCCGAAGCGCATCGGCACGATGCGCGGCGTGCCATTGGGCTTGAGTTCCACGTCCTGTGCCGGCGCGGGGGCCGGCACGTAGTCTTCAGGCGCGGCACTGGGCCCCGCCAGCCGGACGATGCGACCATCGGCCAGGGTCACCACCGGCCCGCGGTCGAAGGTCCACAGGCGTTCATCGCTGGGCAGGAGGTCGGCCAGCGCCGGCTGCCGCGCCACCAGGCCGGCCGCGTCGAAGGCGAGTTCGCCGGTGGCGGCGTCCAGGGCATACGGGTCGGTGTCGATCAGCACCCAGACGCGATCCTCGTGCTGCCCCAGCAGGCGGCCGCTCACCGACGAGCCGATCACCCGCGAAGGCATCGTCTGGTTGGGCTTGACCTTCTCGTCGCGGTAGGTGACCAGGCGCTTCTTCCAGCGCGGCCGCGCGGTGGCGGGGTCGAAGGCGATCAGGTCGAAATGGAAAAAGGTGTCGCGGCGCCAGCCGCTGTTGCGGTTGCGCCCGCCGGTGCCGACGCTGACCTGCCGCACCTCTTCCTGCTTCTGCAGCACCCACAGCGCCCGGTCCTCGCCCGCATGCACCAGGCCGGCCGGGCCCTGGATCTGCGGCGTCTCGAAGTGGCTGCTGGTGCAGCCCGCGCACAGCAGGCCCGCCAGCACCACGCCCCAGCCCCGGAATCCCGCCATGCGCCTGCCCCTTCGTCTTCGACCTTCCCTTCCACGGCCTGGCGGGCCGGTCCCGGTCAGACCGGGCGGATCAGCCCGCCGCCAGCGCGAAGTCCAGCGCCGCCCGCACCGCCGCCACCTGGGCGCGGTTGCACTGCTCGGGCGTGGCGCGCGGGCTGTCGGGATAGACCTCGGTGGTGCTGCGGAACCGCGCGGTGGTGACGCTGGCGCACAGCCCCAGCTCGCGGCAGGGATAGTTGATCACGCCCTCGGACGTCACCGGCTCGCCGATGATCCGGCCCTGCGCATCGGGCGGTGCGATATGGGTCACCCGGGACACCGCGGCGATGATCGCCTGCTGGAAGGCCGGCTGCGGGTCTTCGGTATCGCCCACCACGTAGAAGCCGTCGGGGATCTCGCCGGGCTCGAAGGGCTGTCCGTCGCGCGCGGCCTTGGCCGGGCGGAACTCGCCTTCGTCGCTGTCGGTGGTTTCGTGCAGGTCGATGTGCACGAGGAAGCGGCCCTGCAGCGGCGCCACCAGGGTCATCAGCGCCGCCGCCTCGCCGGCCGGGCTGGGGGTCTTGAAGCTGCGGTTGGGATCGACCGCCCAGGGGTTCCAGCGCTGGATGCGCTCGTAGGCCCAGGGGCTGGCGCAGGGCGCGACGAGCACATTGATCCGGCCGGCGTAGTCGGCCAGGTGCTGGTCGATGAACTGCAGCGCACCGTGCACGCCGCTGGTTTCGTAACCGTGGATGCCGCCGGTGACCAGGGCGCAGGGAAGCCCTTCGCGCCAGTCGCGCGGGCGGACCGAGAACAGCGGGAAACGCCCGTCGGCGCCGTAGTCGAGTTCGCCGTAGGTCCGGACGTCGAAGCGGCTCCGGAAGCCGTCGATCACCGGCAGCACGTCCTCGGCGTAGCGCCGCGAAACCGCCTGCCGGGCGCGCCAGGCGGCGCGTTCGGCCTCGCCCCAGGGCTGGCCGGGCGTCCCGATCGGATAGAAGTTCGTCATCAGTAACAATCCCAGGTGTAAAGCACGCGACTGAAGTCGGCCCGGGCCAGGTCGCCCGGGGCGATGAAGAAACCGCCCAC
>JAYRTA010000208.1:0-4451 GCA_041919875.1 Arenimonas sp. | reverse complement strand
TGGAAGCGGGCCTGCCCACGTCGAGCATCGTGCTGGCGCGCCAGCAGCTCGACGCCGACCCGGCCGCCGCGCTGTCCCTGCTCGAATCCCTGCGCGTGGACCCGGGCAGCGTGCACAGCCTGCGCAATGTCTTTGGCTGGCGCGCGATCGCGCTCGACCGCCTCGGCCGGCAGGCCGACGCGGCGCGCCTGATCCGCGGCCTGGCTGAGCTGCCGCTGCCGGAAGAGCGGCCCCTGCCCGCCGCGGAAGCGGCCTCGGGCGAACCGGCCCAGGCGCCGGGCACCCTGCTCTGGTCGCTGCCGGGCGTACGGCTCGAAGACACCGTGCGCGTGCTGGCGCCGCTGCTGGGCGACCGCCTGCGGCCGACCGCGCGTGAACTCGAAGGGGCCGATGCGGGCCTCGCGGCCTTCATGCCGTTCGTGGACGCCCAGGCCCTGCACCGCCTCGGCGGCACGCGCTGGCTGGCCGTGGTCGCCGACCCGCGCGACACCCTGCTCAACTGGGCGCTGTTCGGCAGTTCGCAGGGCTACCGCTGCCCGCGTGACCTGCGCGAGGCCGCGCGCTGGATGGCCGACGAAATCACCTGCCTGCAGGCCCTCGAGGCGCAGGCGCCGGGGTCCGTGCACTGGATCCGGCAGGACACCGGGGCCGCGGCGGGGGCCGCGTCGGCGTCCGGAGTGCTGGGCGTCACGGTGCCCGCGCACGCCTTCGACGCGCCGACCGGCGACGGGCCGACCGCCTTCGCGCCGGGGCACTGGCGCCACTACCGCGAGGCCTTCGCCGACGAATTCGCCCTGCTCGGGCCGGTGGCGGTCGCCCTGGGCTACCCGGCGGAGTGATCCGCCCGGCCGGCGGCTCAGCCGCCGGCCGGCAGCCCCAGCAGCAGCGCCGTGCCCAGGCCGATGCGGTACCAGGCGAAGGGCGTGAAACGGTGCGTGGCGATCCAGCGCAGCAGCCAGCGCACCACCAGGAAGCCGGTCACCGTCGCGGCCGCGAAGGCCACGGCCAGCCCGGCCCAATCCTCCTCGCCGGCCTCGCCCTGCACCACGGTTTCCATCACCGCGTAGCCGGTGGCCGCGAACATGGTCGGGATGCCGACCAGGAAGACGAACTCCGCCGCCGCCGGCTTGCGGTTCATGCCCAGCAGCAGGGCCACGAAGATCGCCGCCGCCGAGCGCGACGTGCCGGGAAAGACGCCGGCCACCACCTGCGCCAGCCCCACCGCGACCGCGATCGCCCAGGTCACCTGGTCGCTCGGCGGGCCGCGCTCGCTCCAGCGCTCGGCCAGCAGCATCCACACGCCGCCGATCACCAGCGCCCAGGCGATCGGCGTCACCGTCTCGGGCAGTTCCCAGCCCATCAGCCGCACCGGCAGCCCGACCACCGCCGTCACCAGGAACGCGGCGGCGATCTTCAGCGCGTACGTGCGCGGCCCCGGCTGGCGCCACTGCGTGGCCAGTTCCCACAGCCGCTGGCGGTAGACCAGGGTGATCGCCAGGATCGCGCCCGACTGGATCGCGATGTTGAACAGGTCGCTGCGCTGGCCCAGCCAGTGCTGGGCGATCAGCAGGTGCCCGGTGCTCGAGATCGGCAGGAACTCGGTCAGGCCTTCGAGGATGCCGAGCAGGAGGGAGGCAAGGAGATCGGGCAAGGGACGGCCGGCCGGGTGGGGTGGGGCTTGGATGATACGGGGCGCCTGCGGCCCGGGGGCAGGGCGGCGCGGCGGGCAGGCCGCGGGATGGCCGGGGCGGCCGACGACGCGGGGGCCGCGCCGGACCCGCGGCCCTGGCATGCGCGCAATGCACCATTCGGGTGCATATGCCTCAAAGAGGCGCACCATGTGGAGGATTCTCCGAAGGCAAAGGCTTGATAATCAATGGCTTGGAGGTTTCCTCGGCTGGCACGGGAATTGCAGCTCCCCGCCCACCCTTCCCACCCGCCCGAGCCCGCCATGTCCCACGACCACATCCAGAAACTCATCAAGGACCACGCCATCGAGTTCGTGGACCTGCGCTTCGCCGACATGCGCGGCGTGCAGCACCACGTCACCTTCCCGGTCTCGATCATCGAGCCGGCGCTGTTCGAGGACGGCAAGATGTTCGACGGCTCGTCGATCTCGGGCTGGAAGGGCATCAACGAGTCGGACATGGTGCTGCTGCCGGACCCGGACACCGCCTGGGTGGACCCGTTCACCGCCGACCCGACCCTGATCCTCACCTGCGACGTGCTCGACCCGGCCACCATGCAGGGCTACTCGCGCTGCCCGCGCGGCGTGGCCAAGCGCGCCGAGGCCTTCCTCAAGGCCAGCGGCATCGCCGACCAGGCCTTCTTCGGCCCCGAGCCCGAGTTCTTCATCTTCGACTCGGTGCGCTGGGCCAACGAGATGGGCAACACCTTCTTCGAGATCGAATCCGAGGAAGCGCACTGGAACAGCAAGAAGAAGTACGAAGGCGGCAACACCGGCTACCGCCCGGGCCTCAAGGGCGGCTACTTCCCGGTCGCGCCCACCGACACCCTGCATGACATCCGCGCCGAGATGTGCAAGGTGCTCACCGCCGCCGGCATCGAGGTCGAGGTGCACCACCACGAGGTGGCCAACGCCGGCCAGTGCGAGATCGGCGCCAAGTTCAACTCGCTGGTGAAGAAGGCCGACGAGCTGTTCACCCTCAAGTACATCGTCAAGAACGTCGCCCACCGCAACGGCAAGACCGCCACCTTCATGCCCAAGCCGCTGGTCGGCGACAACGGCAGCGGCATGCACGTGCACCAGTCGCTGGCCAAGGGCGGCAGCAACCTGTTCAGCGGCGACGGCTACGGCGGCCTGAGCCAGATGGCGCTGTGGTACATCGGCGGCATCTTCAAGCACGCGCGCGCCATCAACGCCTTCACCAATTCGGGCACCAACAGCTACAAGCGCCTGGTGCCGGGCTTCGAGGCGCCGGTGATGCTGGCCTACTCGGCCCGCAACCGCTCGGCCAGCTGCCGCATCCCCTACGTCTCCAACCCGAAGGCGCGCCGCATCGAGATGCGCTTCCCGGATCCGATCCAGTCGGGTTACCTCACTTTCACCGCGCTGATGATGGCCGGCCTGGACGGCATCCGGAACAAGATCGACCCGGGCGCGCCGAGCGACAAGGACCTGTACGACCTGCCGCCGGAGGAAGAGAAGAACATCCCGACCGTCTGCCACTCGCTCGACCAGGCCCTCGAGGCCCTGGACAAGGACCGCGAGTTCCTCAAGGCCGGCGGCGTGATGAGCGACGACTTCATCGACGGCTACATCGCCCTGAAGATGCAGGAAGTGACCAAGTTCCGCGCGGCCACGCATCCGCTCGAGTACCAGATGTATTACGGCGTCTGATCCTCCCCCACGGAGCCTCCACGGACGCAGCGGCCCGGTGACCCCGGGCCGCTTTTTTTCCCGAACCCCATGGACTTCAGACTCGACGACCTCACCGACCCGCGCATGCACGCCCTGCTGGCCGAGCACCTGCGCGAGATGCACGCCCATTCGCCAGCCTGCAGCGTGCACGCGCTCGATCTCTCGGGCCTGCGCCAGCCGGGCATCACGGTCTGGTCGGCCTGGGAGGGCGGGGAGCTGCTGGGCTGCGGCGCCCTGCGCGAACTCGATCCGTCCCACGGTGAACTCAAGTCCATGCGCATCGCGCCCGCGCACCGCGGCCGCGGCCTGGGCCGCCGGCTGCTCGATCACCTGGTGGCCGAAGCCTGCCGTCGCGGCTACACCCGCCTGAGCCTGGAAACCGGCGCCTCGGCCGCCTTCGGCCCGGCGCAGTCGATGTACGCCCGCGCCGGCTTCCAGCGCTGCGGCCCCTTCGGCAGCTACGCCGACGGGCCGCACAGCGTATTCATGCGCCGCGTCCTGCCGGCCTGAGGTTCCCGCCCGCGCCGGCAACGGCTAGCATCGGCGCACCTGCACCGGGGAAGGACGATGTCCAAGGCATTCAAGTGGCTGCGCCAGCTGTTCGTCTCGGTGCTCGTGCTGGTGCTGCTGGCCAGCGGCGCGGTGTTCGCCATCCGCTGGTGGTCGGATACGCCCGAAGCGCGCGCGGCGGTGGCGAGGATGGAGCAGGCAGCGGCGCCGGTGGACGGCGAGAACGGCAGCGCCTGGTTGGCCTTCGTGGACCGGCGCATTCCGGTGGAAGAGATTCCCGCCGCGCTGGCGGAAGACGTGGCGGCCTTCGCCGATTGGCACGCCGCGGCGCCGGCGCGCCTGGCGCAGGCGGGCGATCCGCTCACCGGCTTTCCCGCCACCGACGAGCTGGCGGCCGCCGGCGGCTACGCCTCGCCGGTGCTGGCCCGCTATCCGGAACGGCCGCGGGTCGAGGCTCCGGAGGCCGCCTGCTCCCTGCGCGAGCTGCACTGCCTGGCCAAGGTGTCGGCCGATCCCGACGCCGTGCAGGCCTGGCTCGACGCCGACGCCGAACGCCTCG
>JAYRTA010000207.1:0-4463 GCA_041919875.1 Arenimonas sp. | reverse complement strand
TCACCCGCCTGGTGCGCGCCACGCGCCCGGGCCCGGGCGCGCCGGCCGAGATCAATGCCTGGGTGAAATGGGGCGCGGGTCCGCGCGCCGGCCAGGCCCTGGTGCTGGCGGCGAAGGCGCGCGCGCTGCTGCACGGGCGCTTCGCCGCGACCCGCGAGGACGTGCTGGCGCTGGCCGGGCCGGTGCTGCGCCACCGCCTGCTGCTGTCGTTCACCGCCGAGGCCGAGCAACGCAGCACCGACGACGTGGTGGCGGCGCTGCTGCGCGCCGTGCCGCTGGCCGCCGACTGAGGCCTTCGCGATGGCCGGGCCCGGGCTGATCCCCGCCGACGTGCGCGCGCGCCTGCGTGGCCTGCGCCTGTCCGGGCGGCGCGTGGCCGGCGGCGACGGCTTCGGCCAGCACCGCAGCCGCAGCCGCGGCGCCGGCCTGGAGTTCGCGCAATACCGCCCCTACGAACCCGGCGACGAACTGCGCCAGGTGGACTGGAAGCTCTACGCCCGCTCCGACCGCTTCTTCGTGCGCGAAGCCGAACGCGACAGCCCGCTCACCGCCTGGATCCTGATCGACGCCACCGCCTCGATGGGCCAGGCCGGCGCGCACCATGGCCCGCGCCTGGACACCGCCTGCGTGCTGGCCGCCTGCGCCTTCGACCTCGCACTGCGCCAGGGCGACCGGTTCGGCCTGGCGATCATTGGCGGCGAGGGCCTGCGCCTGGTGCCCGCCGGTGTCGGCCCGCGCCAGCGCGACCGCTGCCTGCTGGCGCTGCAGGGCCTGCAGGCGCGCGGCGCCTGGCCGGAGGATGCGCGCCTGCGCCCGCTCTGGGAGCGGCTCGCCGCGGGCCACCTGGTGCTGGTGCTGTCGGACCTGTTCGATCCGGACTGCGTCGCGCTGATGGAAAAGATGTCGGCCGCGCGGCGCGAGGTCCTGGGCATCCAGCTGCTCACCGACGAGGAGCGCGACTTCCCGTTCCAGGGCGGCCACCGGTTCCTCGACCCGGAATCGGGCCTGGAGCGCACCAGCGACGGCCCGGCCGCGCGCGCCGATTTCCTGCGCCGCTTCGAGGCCGCGCAGGCGGCCCTGCGCGCGCGCCTCGCCGCCGCCGGCGTGCGCAGCGTGGCGCACGTGGCCGACCGGCCCGCCGACGAGCCCCTGCGCGCGCTGTTCGCGGCCACGCCGGCGGAGCGCACGTGAGCCTGTCCCTCGGCCTGCCGATGGCGCTGTGGGCGCTGGCCGCGCTGGCGCTGCCGGTGCTGCTGCACCTGGCGCGGCGCGAACGCCAGCAGCGCACGGTGTTCGCGGCGCTGGCCTGGCTCGACCCGCGCCAGCGGCCCCGGCGGCGCCTGCGCCTGCAGGACCTGCTGCTGCTCGGGCTGCGCCTGCTGCTGCTGGCGGCGCTGGCCCTGCTGCTGGCGCGCCCGCTGCTGACGGGCGCCGGCGCGCCGGCCACGCTCGTGCTGCGCCATCCGTCGCTGGCCGCGACCGCCGCACCGCCGCCGGCGGGCGAGGCACGGCACTGGCTGGCACCGGGCTTCCCGCCCATCGACGGCCAGCCCGCGCCAGCACCTTCCGGCGAGGTATCGAGCCTGCTGCGCGACGCCGATGCCGGGCTGCCCGCGGGTTCGCGTCTGGTCGTTCAGGTGCCCGCGCTGCTCGATGGCCTCGATGCGCAACCACCGCATCTCTCGCGCCCCGTGGCGTGGCAGGTCGAGGACGGGCCGGCCGCGACCGCATCCGCCGGCGCGACGCCGCCGCGCCCGCTGGTGCTGCGCGGCGACCCGGCCGACCCCGGGGCACGCTGGCTGCGCGCGGTGCAGGCCGCCTGGCAAGCCCCGCGTGCGCCCGACGACGCGGCGCCGACGGACCCGCCTGCCCCCGATGCCCTCGTGGCCTGGACCGGCACGGCCGCGCCGGAAACGTCGCTGCTGGACTGGGCCCGCACCGGCGGCACCCTGCTGATCGACGCCGCGGCACCCTGGCCGCTGCCGCGGGCGCCCGCACCGGTGGACGCCGACGGCTGGCTGCAGGGCGCCGCCCACGGCGACGGCCGCGTGCTGCAATGGCGCCGGCCGCTGTCGCCCGCCGCGATGCCGGCGCTGCTCGAGGCCGACTTCCCCGCGCGCCTTCGGGCGAGCGTGTGGCCCGTGCCCGCCCCGGCGCGGGCCGATGCCCGGCACTGGTCGCCCGCCACCGGCGGCGCCGCGCCGAGGCCCCTGCCGCGGCCGCTCGACACGCCACTGCTGTGGGCGATCGCGCTGCTGTTCGGCGTCGAACGCCTGCTCGCCACGCGCCGGTCCGCGGAGGCCCCGGCATGAATCCGCTGCTCGCGCACGCCCTGCGCGCCGCGCGCCGCCGCCGCCTCGCGGTGGCGCTGCTGTCGGGCCTGCCGCTGGTGGCCGGCGTCGCCGTGCTGGCCGGGTGGCTGCTGGGCACGGACGCCGCCGCGCCCGCGGCCGCGGTGTCGGCGGCGCTGCTGGCGATGCCGGCCCTGCAGCGGCTGCGGCGGATGGACGCCCGCTGGGCCACCGGCCAACTCGATGCGCGCCCGGACCTGGAGGACAGCAGCGACCTGCTGCTGGCCGCACCGGAAACGCTCGGCCCCCTGCAGCAGCTGCAGCGGCAGCGCCTGCTCGATCGCCTGCACGCCCGTCCGGCCGATCTGCGCGAGCCCTGGCCGCGGCGTGCGCTGGCCGTGGCGTGGCTGCTGGCCGGTGCCCTGGTCATCGCGCGGCTGGCCTGGCCCGCGCCGCCGCCGTCCCCGGCCGCCGCGGTGCCTGTGGTGCCGGACGCCGTCGCCGAGGCCGGCCCGCCGCGCCTGGTGGCCAGCGACCTGCAGGTGCGCCCGCCCGCCTACACCGGCTTGCCCGAGCGTCGCGCCGACGGCCTGTCGACGCGTGCGCCGCAGGGCTCGACCCTGGCCTGGCGCCTGCGCTTCGAGGGCGAGGTGGACGCCGTCGCACTGGTGCCGCACGCCGGCGGACGCATCGCGCTCCGGCGCGAGGGCGGGGTCTGGACCGGCGAGGCCGTGCTCGAAGCGTCCATGCTCTATCGCATCGAGGTGCAGGCGCCGATGCCTCCCGACGCCGGGCCGCTCCACCGCGTGGACATGGTGCCCGACCGCGCGCCGGACATCCGCGCCCTCGCGCCGGATCGCAACCTGAGCCTGCGCGGCGACGGCCAGTCGCGCTGGGAGCTCGTGTTCGAGGCGCAGGACGACTACGGCCTGGGCCCGGCGCGGCTCGTGGTGACCCTGGCCCAGGGCAGCGGCGAGCAGGTCACGGTGAGCGAGCGCCGCCTGCCCCTGCGCGGCGAAGGCGATGCCAGGACGCGCCGCTACGCGCACGCGCTCGACCTGGCCGCCAGCGGCATGGCCGAAGGCGACGACCTGATCGTGCGCCTGGAGGTGGCCGACAACCGCGCGCCGACGCCGCAGTGGTCGCGCAGCGCCAGCTTCATCCTGCGCTGGCCGCCGCCGGCCGCGGCCGAGGCCACCGGACTCGAGGGCCTGGTGCAGCGGGCGTTGCCGGCCTATTTCCGCAGCCAGCGCCAGATCATCATCGACATCGAGGCGCTGGTGCCGCAGCGCCCGCGCCTGCCCGCCGCGGAGTTCAGCTCGCGCTCGGACGCCATCGGCGTGGACCAGCGCATCCTGCGCCTGCGCTACGGACAGTTCCTCGGCGAGGAGAACGAACCCGGCCCGGCGCCGCCGCCCACCGGCGACCACGACCATGACGATGACCACGCAGGCGATGGCCACGACCACGGCGACGCGCCCGCGGCCTCGTCCGGCCTGGGCGGCGCGGTCGACGTCCTGCAGGAGTACGGCCACACCCACGACGACGCCGAGGCCGCCACCCTGCTCGACCCCGAGACCCGGGCCCTGCTCAAGCAGGCGCTGGACGCGATGTGGTCCTCCGAGGGCGAGCTGCGCACCGGCCAGCCCGAACGCGCGCTGCCCCATGCCTATCGCGCACTCGATTTCATCAAGCAGGTGCAGAACGCCACCCGCATCTACCTCGCGCGCACCGGGCTGGACCTGCCGCCGGTGGATGAAGCCCGTCGCCTGACCGGCAAGCGCGAGGGCATCGCCAGCCGCCGCGACGGCCTGGTGGCAGCCACGCCGACCGCGGCGCCGGCGCAGGCGCTGTGGCAGGCCCTGGGCACGCCCGGCGCGACGCCGGACCTGGATGGCGTTGCCGCGTGGTTGCAGGCGCGACCGCAGGACGAAGCCACGCTCGACCTGCTCGAAGCGCTGGAATCCCTGCGCGCCGAGCCGGGCTGCGCCGCGTGCCGCGACCGCCTGCGTGCGCGCCTGTGGCCGCTGCTGCCGCCGGCCGTGCCCGCGGCCGGCGCGCGCCGCCCGGCCGACGAGGCCGGCGCCGCCTACCTGCGCGCGCTCGCGACCGAGGGAGCGGAACCATGAGCGCGACCCTGGCCCTGGGCCTGCTGCTCGCCGCGATCACGCT
>JAYRTA010000206.1:0-4506 GCA_041919875.1 Arenimonas sp. | reverse complement strand
GCTTGAGCCACAGCTCGGCCACCTGGTGCTGCACGATGAACAGCATCTCGTCGTGGTGGGGCGGGTCGGACAGGGGGGTCTGGGCCGAAAGCAGCGTGTCGAGCTGGAGATAGCCGCCATAGCTCAGGCGATCCCTGAGGTCGGTGGTGATGTCCTGCTCGAGGGCGCGCTGGTTGGGGGGCTGGGTCATGGGGAATCCCGACGGTGCAAGGGCATCAGTCTGTCACGCGAGGGCAGCAATTTCCGATATACACTCCGCCGACCGTCACGGCCCGGCGGGGAGCCCCTCGGGGCCGTCCGGCGCGGTGGCGGCCCCGTCCATCCCCTCAAGGCCCTCGCCGATGCGCCATTGTCCGCGCCTGTCCCTCCTGCTTGCCACTGCCTTCCTGGCCTCCTTCCCGCTGGCCGGGCAGGCGCAGGTCGTCATCAGCCAGGCCTACGGAGGCGGCGGCAATTCGGGTGCCACCTTCACCCATGATTTCGTGGAGTTGTTCAACCGGGGCAGTTCGCCGGCTTCGCTCAACGGCTCTTCGCTCCAGTACGCCAGCGCCGCCGGCAACTTCAGCAACGTGTTCGTGCTTCCGAACACGACCCTGCAGCCGGGCCAGTACTACCTGGTGCAGCTGGCCGGCGGTGCCAACGGCGTGGCCCTGCCGGTCGCCCCGGATGTCGCCAGTACCGCCCTGAACCTGGCGGGCGCCTCGGGCAAGATCGCCCTGGTCCGCGACACCGCCGCGCTGGGCTGCGGAGGCAGCACCCTGGCGTGCTCGCCCACGCAATTGGGTCTGATGGCCGACCTGCTTGGATACGGCAGCGTCAGCCTGTCCGAAGGCGGGGCCAACGGCCCGGCGTTGAACAACACCTCCTCGGCGCGGCGCCGCGGCGGCGGTTGCACCGATACCGACAACAATGGCGCGGACTTCGAAGCCGTTTCCCCGCCAGCGCCCAGGAACACCTCCGCGCCCGCGCTCTCCTGTCCCGGCGGCGGCACGCCCACCGATCCCATCGCCAGCGGCGCCGCGTCCCCGGCGAGCCTGCTGCCGGGCGAAACCACCCTGCTCACGGTCACCGTGGTTCCCGGCACCAACCCCGCGAGTTCGGGCCTGCAGGTCACCGCGGACCTCGGCCCGATCGGCGGCCCCGCCGCCCAAGCCTTCTCCGACGACGGCAACAACGGCGATGCCGTCGCCGGCGACAGCGTCTTTTCCCACCAGTTCACCCTCGGCGCGAGCCTGGCGCCGGGACCGCGCACCTTGCCGGTCTCGGTTTCGGACGCGGAGGCACGGACGGCGACGACCAGCATCAACCTTTCCATCGTTGGCCGGGCCAGCATCTCCGAGATCCAGGGGCAGGGCATCGGCACGCCGCTGCCGCTCAACACCAACGTGGTGACGGAAGGCATCGTCACGGCATTGAGGAGCAACGGATACTTCATTCAGAGCGCTCCGTCCGACGAAGACAGCGACCCGGCGACGGCCGAGGGCCTGTTCGTCTTCACCAGCGCCGCGCCTCCCGCCGAGGCCGTGGTCGGCCACCGCCTCCGCGTGGCCGGTCGGGTCACGCAGTTCCTGCGGACGCCCCATGGCTATCCGCTGACGCAGCTGAGCAACGCCAGCGCCACGGTGCTGTCCACCGGCAACCCGCTGCCGCCGGAAGTCGTGATCGATCCCGCGTACCTGCAGGCCGACGCGCCGCTGTCCTCCCTGGGTCGATACCAGGGCATGCGCGTGCAGCTTCCGCAGGCGAGGGTGGTTGGCGCCACCAAGGGCGGGGTGTTCTTCGTGACGCTGCCCGACGCGCCCCGCCCGGTGCGCGAGCCAGGAATCGCCGCGCTCGACGTGGTCCCGCTCCCGATCGGCAATTCGATCCCCCGCTTCGACAAGAATCCCGAGCGCCTGCGCGTCGAAGGCCGCGGGCTGGCGAATGCCCCCGCCGCAGACCTTTCGGTGGACGCCGGCACGCTGATGCAGGGGCTGCGCGGCGTGATGTATTACGAAGAAGGCGATTTCACCGTTCTGGCGGGTGACCGAACTGGCCTGACCACCAGCGGGGGTGCCGACATCGCGGCGGTGCCGCTGCCGGCGGATGGGGCTGTCCGGATCGCCAGCTACAACATCGAGAACCTCTCCGGCGGCGCGTTCGTGCCGCTGGCGAGGCTGGAGAAGCTGAGCGAAGTCTTCTGTCAGTACCTGCGTCTGCCCGATGTCGTCGGCCTGGTCGAGATCGCCAACCTGGCGACCGCCGCGCGGCTGGCCCAGGCCATCAACGACAACGAGTTCGGCGATTGCCCGGAGAGCCCGCAGTACTCGGCCTACCTCCTCTCCAACAGCGGCTCGCAGCGATTGGCCTACCTGGTCAAGACCGCCGAGGTGGCGCCCGGCGTGCCGCGCGTCCAGGTCGAATCGGTCACCGAGGAGTTCGTCGCCGACACCCTGACTGCGCCCAACAACACGCCCAACGGCGTCCTGTTCGATCGCCCGCCCCTTTACCTGCAGGCGACGGTGAACGCGGCCAACGGCCGGCAGTTCCCGATCCACGTGGTCGTGAACCACACCCTGTCCCTGCTCGACATCAACGACCTGGGCTCGCGGGCGGACTCCTGGGTCACGACCGGAGCGCGCTCCCGCGGCAAGCGATTGCAGCAGGCGATCAGGCTGTCGGAGCTGGTGGAAGCGATCCAGACTTCCGATCCCGCGGCGCCCTTGGTGCTGGTGGGAGACTACAACGCGTACGATTTCAGTGATGGCTACGTGGACGTCGTCGGCATCATTTCCGGCAATCCCGCGCCCGCGAACGAGGTCCTTGCGCACGGCGCCAGCGCGGTGACCCGGCCCCTGCACAACCTGCTGGAGACGCGGCCGGTCGAGCAGCGCTACAGCTACGTGTTCGAGGGGAACAAGCAGGCGATCGACCATGCGCTGGTGAACGACGTGGTGATGCAGGTCACGGAGCCGATGCTCTACCACCCCCGCATCAATGCCGACTTCGCCACCGACCTGGCCGCCGACCCGGGCACGCCGCTCCGGACCTCGGACCACGATCCCGTGGTCGCCGAACTGGTCGTTCCCTCGTTCATCGACACCGACCTGACCGTGGCCGTCTCGGCCCCGGCCGGACCGCTCAAGGATGGCTCCATCGGCCGGTTCGTCACCCGCATCCACAACCGGGGCGCGGGGCGCGCCATCCGGCCGGAGCTGACGCTTCTGATCGACGCGCATCCGCGCCAGATCACCTCCGTCCAAGCCCCGGGGTGGGAATGCGGTGAGCCCATGGCGACCGGGACCCGTTCGACCATCTTCTGCGGCCGGCTTGCGGACCTGCCGGGAGCACAGGGGACCGGTAACCTGGGTGACACGGTGCATGTCGACGTGATGGCCGAACGCCACGTCGTTCGCGACCAGATTCGCGTCCAGGCGACGGTGGCCACGGACAGCAACGATGTCGCCACCCAGAACGACCAGGCCAGCGCCGTGGTCAAGGTCACCGGGCGTCCGCGCTGGACGCACTGAGACCCGCTCCATACCGGGCCGCATGGCTAGCCTGCCCGGGCCTGGCGCCGCCCCGCGATCGATCGCGGGGCGCCTTGCCTCACCGGCCCCGAGGCTGATATCAAGCGGGTCTCCACCGGAGGCACGCGATGGCGACCATTGCCACCTACGAAATCGAATACCTGCAATACCTCGGCCCCGATGGCCGGCTGCTGCGCGAAGACCTGCCCGAGTTCGCGCGCGACCGCCGCAACCTGGTCGAGCTGCTCAAGCAGATGCTGCGCGTGCGCAGCTTCGACACCAAGGCCGTCGCCCTGCAGCGCACCGGCAAGCTGGGCACCTACGCCAGCTGCCTGGGCCACGAAGCCGCGCACATCGGCATCGGCAGCGCCATGCAGTACGACGACGTGTTCGCGCCCAGCTACCGTGAGTACGGCGCCCAGTTCATGCGCGGCGTCAAGCCGCGCGACGTGCTGATGTACTGGGGCGGCGACGAGCGCGGCAACGATTTCTCCGGCCCGCCGCACGACTACCCCTGGTGCGTGCCGATCGCCACCCAGTGCCTGCATGCCGCCGGCGCCGCCCTGGCCTTCAAGCTGCGCGGCGAGCCGCGCGTGGCGGTCACCTGCGTCGGCGACGGCGGCAGCTCCAAGACCGATACCTACGCCGCCATCAATTCCGCCGGCGCCTACGCCCTGCCCTTCGTGCTGTGCATCATCAACAACGGCTGGGCGATCTCGGTGCCGCGCAAGGCCCAGACCGGCGCCAAGACCCTGGCCCAGAAGGGACTGGCCGGCGGACTGGACTGCGTGCAGGTGGACGGCAACGACATCATCGCGGTGCGCGCCGCCATGGACCACGCCATCAAGCGCGCCCGCAACGGCCACGGCGGCAGCGTGCTCGAGCTGGTCACCTACCGCCTGTCCGACCACACCACCGCCGACGACGCCCGCCGCTACCGCGACGACGCCGAGGTCAAGGCCGCCTGGGAGCGCGAGCCGATCTCGCGCCTGCGCAG
>JAYRTA010000205.1:0-4522 GCA_041919875.1 Arenimonas sp. | reverse complement strand
CCAGAGCGCGTCGTCCGGCCGCTGCTTGCGCACCCAGGCGGCCACCGCCAGCAGGTCGAGCACTTCGCCGCGGCCGTTGTCGAAGCTGCCTTCGGACTGGCCGACGCCGCGGAAGTTGAAGCGCACCGCCGGGATGCCCAGCTCGCCCAGCGCGCGGGCGGTCATGGTGACAACCTTGTTGTGCAGGGTGCCGCCGTCGGGCGGATTGGGGTGGGCGACGATGGCCACGCCGGCGCGCGCCTGGCCCTCGTCGGGCAGGTCCACCATCAGTTCCAGCCGGCCGGCGGGGCCGGGCAGGTAGAAGGTGCCCGAGTCGGTCGGGAAGGCGGGGGTGGCGTCCATGGCGGCGATGATAGCCCCTAGTCGGCGAGGTCGAGGCCGAGCAGCAGCGGGTCGTGGTCGGAGGCGCGCCAGGGGCTGCCGCTGTCGTCCCGGCGGTAGTCGTGCAGGGCGGCTTCGTCGGCGTTGTTGTGCCATTCGGCGGCGCCGCGCAGGCGGGCGGCCAGGCCGGCGTCGAGCAGGGCGTGGTCGAGGCGGCCGGACTGGCCGTCGTAGACGAAGGACCAGGGCTCGGCCACGCCGGCGGCGGCGAAGGCGTCGGTCCAGCCCTGGGCGCGCAGCCAGCGCAGGGGGTCTTCCTGGGCGTAGGCATTGAAGTCGCCCAGCAGCACGGTGCCAGCCGGGGCGGTGCCGGTGGGGTCGGTGGCCAGCCAGGCGTGCAGGCGCCGGGCGGATTCGACCCGGGTGGCGTTGTAGCAGGCCTGGCCGTCGCCGGCGTCGGCATCGCCGCCGCGCGCCTCGGGGCAACCGCCCTTGGACTTGAAGTGGTTGGCGACCACGAGGAACACCGGGCCGTCGCCGGCGCGGAAGGCCTGTGCCAGCGGGGCGCGGCTGTGGTCGGCGAAGGGGCCGTCGGTGATCGTGGCCGGGTGGCCGACCGGCGCCAGGCGCGAGCCGCGGTAGATGATGCCCACGCGGATCGGGTTGTCGCCCGGGCCTTGGCCGGCGTCCACGAAGCGCCAGTCGTCCTGCGGCCCGGCGGCGTTGAGCGCATCGACGAAGGCGGCCAGGGCCGAGCGCGGGCCGTAACCGTCGTTCTCCAGTTCCATCAGCGCCGCCAGGTCGGGCGAGAGCTGCTGGATCACCGCCACCAGCTTGGCCTGCTGGCGCCGGTAGGCGGCCTCGCTGTCGGCACCGCGTTGGGTCGGGAAGCCGCCACCGCGGCCGTCGCCGTTGAACAGGTTGAGCAGGTTGAAGGCGGCGATGCGGTGGCTGCCGGCGACCGTGGGCGCGGGCGGGCGCGGCGCCTGCTCGATCGCGCCGATGTCCTCCACCAGCTGCAGGCGGTGCTGGCCGTGGCGCTGGTCGAGCACGCCTTCCACGCCGGTGAGCACGCTGCCCGCGCGCAGCGGGGCCGCGGCCGATGGCGCGGCGGGCAGGTACCAGATCCGGTCGGGGTCCTGGCGGTCGCGGGCGTCGTCCAGGCGCAGGCTGACGCGGGCGTTCTCGGCCGCCAGGGCCTGGGCCTCGGGGCCGGGAGGGTGGCGTTCGGTCGGGGTCCAACGGCGGCCGGCGAAGCTGGCCATCAACTCGCCGTAGCGGCCGAGCGAGCCGTTGTCGATCACGGTCAGCGGCGCGGTGATGCGCAGGCGCTGGCCCTCCAGGGACTCCCAGTCCGTCGGCGCGGCGTCGAGGCTGAGCGCCCGCACCGGCGCGCGTCCGAGCACCTCGATCTCGGCCCCGTCGAGCGCGGTCAGGGTGGCCTCGTCCCGCCCCAGCTCGACCACGGTGCCGCGGGCGCGGACGTGGTCGCCGGCCTTCAGGCGCGGCTCGGCGTCGCCGGCGCGGGTGAGGTACAGGCCTTCGGCGGTGGCGGCATCGCCGTCATCGACCAGGGACTGGATGAACACGCCGCCCAGATTGCGGGCGAACGGCCCGACCACCACGCCCTCGACCTCGACCTGGCGGCCCTCGAGCGGGCTGCGTGGGCCCGCGCCCTGCACGGCCCCGATGGTGACCTGGCCCGGCGCCAGGCCGGCCGGCGCCGTCGGCTCGCCGGCGGGCGGGGTGCAGCCGGCCAGCAGGGCCAGGGCGAAGGCGGGGAGCAGCGGAAGTCGGCGCATGGCGGGACCGTCGGGGCGAAGGCGGGAGGGGGGCCGGAAACGGCGACGCCGCCCGGAGGCGGCGTCGGCAGGCGGGCGTGGGCCCAGCTTACTTGAGGTTGTCGACCATCCACTGGACGGTGGCGATCACCTGCTCGTCGGTCAGGGCCGGGTTGCCGCCCTTGGCCGGCATCAGGCCGGCACTGCCCTGGAAGCCCTCGATGGCGTGCCGGTCGAGCGTCTCCATGCCCTGGGCGATGCGGGCCGACCAGGCCGCCTTCTCGAGCTTGGGCGCGCCGCCGGCCCCGGAGGTGTGGCAGGCGCCGCAGAGCGCGTTGTAGATGACCGCGCCGTCGAGCGTGCCGTCGTAGGCCACCTGGCCCGCGCTGGCGGCGGCCGCGGCGGCGGCGGCGGCGGCCTGGGCGGCGGCGCCGGTGGAGCCGGCATAGGCATCGCCGACCGGCCGGATGCGCGCCTCGGTGGCGGCGACGGCGGCCGGATTGGCCTCCGGCTCGACCTTCGAATTGATGTACAGGCCCAGCAGGATCAGGGCGAGGGTGACGCCCACCAGGAACAGGATCACCTGGGAGAAGTGCTTGAGGAAGACCAGATCGTGGTTGCGCACGGTGCTACCTGGAGGCCGCGGGGCCCTTGGGAATCAAGGGCCGGGATTATATCGGCCCCGCCGGGGCCACGGAAGGCGCAGGACGCTGGCGCGTTTGCCCCGGTCTGCGCGTAGCATGGCCACCAGGACGGCAGGCCCAAGGGGGTGGCCCGCCATGCGCCACCCGCTCGACATGCTCCAGGACGACCGACCGGGCCGGCACGCGGCCTGGGCGCTGGTGTCGGTCGTGCTGGTGCTGGCCTGGCTGGGCCTGGAGCAGCTCTCGGCGCAACTGTGGTTCCTGCCCGCCGGACTGCGCCTGGCGCTGCTGTGGGTGGTGCCCACGCGCCGCTGGGGCTGGCTGGGCCTGGCCGAAGTGCTGGGCCAGGCGATCAAGTCGGTGGTGCTCGGCTATCCGCTGCTGAGCGTGAACTTCCTGGCGGTGTGCGTGGCGCCGTGGCTGATCTACGCCGCGGTGGTGCTGCTGGTGCGCGGCCCGCAGTCGGCGCCCGCGTTCGAGGGGCCGACGCGCATGCTCGCCTTCCTGCTGGTCGGCCTGCTGTCGGCGGCGGCGGTGTCGCCGGTGCTGTGGATGTACCTGGTGACGGTGCCGATGACCACGGCCGACACCCTGGCCAGCATGTTCTCCTTCCTCTACGGCGACCTGACCGGGCAGCTGGTGGTGGCGCCGCTGCTGCTGGCCCTGCTGCATTCCCCGCTGCGGCCGCGCTGGCCGGGCGCGGTGTGGCGGGACGTCGCGGTGGCCTTGCTGGTGGCGCTGTGCGTATTCCTGCTGATGCAGGCCTACGACCGGCTGGCCACGCACGTGCTGCTGCTGGCGTTCGCGCCGCTGTTCGCGCTCGGGTTCCGGCACGGCTGGGTGGGCGCGGCCCTGGGCACCTCGCTGCTGGGCGCCGTGCTGCAGTTGCTGGTGATGGGCGGCGTGCTGCGCGTGGACGTGACCATGCTGCAGCTGGTGCTGGCGGTGGTGGGCGGCGGCGCCCTGGTGCTGGGCGCGGCCAGCACGGCGCTGCGCCGCAGCCACGAGGCCCTGGCCGACCGGCACCAGGAGCTGGAGGCGAAGAACGCCGAACTGGCCGCGCTCGCCGGCGAGCTGCGCATGATGACCCAGCGCCTGGTGCGCATCGAGGAACAGGGGCAGCGCGAACTGGCGGCCGAGCTCGATTACGAACTGGGCCAGGCCATCCACGCCCTGGGCACGCGCATCAGCCTGGCGTTCCGGGAGATGCGCGACGAGCAGGGCACGCGCCTGCTCGAATCGCTGCGCGAGCAGGTCCGCGAGATCCAGGACAGCCTGCGCCGCGCGCTGCGCCAGCTGCGCCCGCCGCTGCTCGACAGCCACGGGCTGCGCCATGCGCTGCACAACGGGCCGGTGCGGGACATGCTCGACGATGCCGGCGTCACCTTCGATGCGCACTTCGACGGCCCGGTGGACCGGCTCGACGACGACGCCCGCACCGCGGTCTACCGCATCTGCCAGGCCGGCGTGCGCGAGGCGGTGCGCATCGACGGCGTGCGGCGGGTCGCGCTCGACCTGCACGTGAGCCTGGCCGACGCGCCGCGCGAGGCGCGGCTGGTGCTGGATTTCGAATACGCGCCGCTGCTCGATCCGCTGCCGGTGGCCCAGGCGCTGCCCGCGCTGCGCGACCGCGTGCTCGCCGCCCACGGCGACTACGCCCTCGAAATCCTGCCCAACGGCCAGCGCCACCGCCTCCACCTCCCCCTCCGCCGCCCCTGAAAAGCGGAACCAGGTTGAATTCCTTCCCGGCCCGCGGCCGGGAAGGAATTCAACCTG
>JAYRTA010000204.1:0-4528 GCA_041919875.1 Arenimonas sp. | reverse complement strand
CTTGTGGACTTCCCAGGGCCAGCTGAGCTTTCCGGCGAAAGGCTTGAGCCAACCGAGCATGTTCGGCGCGATGCCGCCGGTGACCATCAGGGCCGTGCCGCCTTCGGCGCGTTCGCGGAAGTACGCGGCGAGCTTGGGGAAGTCCCGCGCATGGTCTTCCAGGCCGGTGTGCATCGAGCCCATCAGCACGCGGTTGGGCAGGGTGCAGAAGCCGAGGTCGAGGGGACGGAACAGGTGCGGGTAGGGCGTCTGGGTCATCGTCGCGCGATCGTGGACGGGCGAATCGGGGAACCTTGCCCGTCGCCGGGCTCGGGGACAAGGCGGCCTCAGGCCGCCGCGGGGTCGCTCCCGGCCGGGGGCAGCAGGGCCAGGTCGCGCGCGGCCAGTACCTGGCCGTCGGTGTCGCGCACGGCCAGGGTCTCCACCCCGGCGCCGGTGTGCCGGTTTGCGAAACGCACGGGCGAACGCCCCTGGTAGACCCAGCGATCACCCCACTGGGCCAGCGCCACCAGCACCGGCAGCAGGTCCTTGCCCGCCGCCGTCAGCCGGTACTCGATGTCGCGGGGGTCGTCGGCCGACGCCCGTCGCTCCAGCACCCCGGCCTCGACCAGGTGCTTCAGGCGCGTGCTCAGGACGTTCTTCGCGATTCCCAGCCGGCGCTCGAAGTCGCCGAACCGGCGGATCCCGCGGAAACATTCGCGCAGGATGAGCAGGCTCCACCATTCCCCGACCCGTTCCAGGGTCTGGCCGATGGGGCAGGCCATGTCGGCATAGGACGTGCGTTTCATGGGTCCAGCCTAGTGCACGAGGTTGCATCAAGCAACCAACCGTCGTAGGCTCGCCGGAGTTTCATCATGAAACCGAGGAGTGCCATGGCTCGTGCCACCGTCCGTCCCCTGATGCGACTTCTGGCCCTGGTCACGCCCGGCGCGGCCGCCGCCCTGGCCCGCCGGTTCGCTACCCGGCCCGGCCGTGCCCGGCGCCTTGCGGTGCCAACGGGGGCCGAGGCCCTGACGTTTCGCTTCGGGCTTGCGGGCCTGCGCTGGGGGCATGCAGGCCCGATCGTGCTGGCGCTGCACGGATGGCAGGGGCGTGCTGATAACTTCCGGGCACTGGCCGAGCGCCTGGTGCCCCTGGGCTTCCAGGTGGTCGCACTGGACGCCCCGGCCCATGGTCGTTCGCCCGGCGAGGAGGCTGATCCGGTGGTGTTTGCGGACGCGCTGGAGGAAGTGGCGTCGGAGTTGGGGCCGGTGCATGCCGTGGTCGGCCATTCCATGGGCGGCGCTTCGCTGCTGTACGCGCTCACGCGGGGACTGCGGGGCGCCCGACGGGTCGCCATCGCCGCGCCTGCGGGCCTGGCCGGCGTGCTGGCGCGGATGAGCCGGCACCTGGGGCTGGGCGAGCCCGCCCGGCGCCGCTTCTTCGAGGCCATGGCCCGCCGCACGGGCCTGGCACCCGAGCGCCTGGACATCGAGGCCCTGGCGCCGACCCTGCCGCCGGGAGCGCTGCTGGTGGTGCACGACCGGGACGATCCGGTGATCCCCTTCGCCGACGCCGAGCGCATCGCCGACGCCACCTGCGGTCGCCTGCTGGCCACGCGCGGCCTGGGCCACCGGTCGCTGCTGCGCGACCAGGCCGTGCTGGACGAAATCGCCGGCTTCGTGACGGCGCCCGCGGCCTGAGCGGGCGCGTCCCGAGCCGGCGCGTTCCCGCGTTCGGGGACAGGGCAGGGGCAGCCTACGGCGCCCGCTTCTGGCACCATGCCCCTGCCGACTCCGCCAGCAGGGAACGCACGTCCATGAGCCAGCACGACCCCCGCTCCGCCAAGCGCCCCGAGCCCGACCAGGCGATGGTGGACATCGCCAATTACGTCACCGACTACTACATCGGTTCGTCCGAGGCTTACACGACGGCGCGCTACATGCTGCTCGATTCGCTGGCCTGCTCGATGCTGGCCATGCGCCAGCCGGAGTGCGTGAAGCACCTGGGCCCGCTGGTGCCCGGCGCCGGCATGGCGGGTGGCGCCCGCGTGCCGGGCACCAACTATGAACTCGACCCGGCCCAGGCCGCCTACAACATTGGTGTGCAGATCCGCTGGCTGGATTTCAACGACACCTGGCTGGCGGCCGAGTGGGGCCACCCGTCCGACAACCTTGGCGCCATCCTCGCGGTCGGCGACTACCTCAGCCGCAAGGCCGAGCGCGAGCACGGCAAGATGCCGACCGTGCGCGACCTGCTCACCTGGTCGATCAAGGCGCATGAAATCCAGGGCTGCTACGCGCTGAGCAACAGCTTCAACAAGGTTGGCCTCGACCACGTGCTGCTGGTGCGCCTGGCCTCGAGCGCCATCGCCACCCACATGCTCGGCGGCGGCAAGGAAGAGATCATCAATGCCGTCAGCCACAGCTGGCTCGACGGCGGCGCGCTGCGGGTGTACCGCCAGGCCCCGAACGCCGGGCCGCGCAAGGGCTGGGCCGCGGGCGACGCCTGCCGTCGCGCCGTGACCCACGCGCTCAACGCAGTGAAGGGCTGCATCGGCTACCCGGGCGCCCTCACGGCCAAGGGCTGGGGCTTCCAGGATGCGCTGTTCAAGGGCAAGGCCCTGGAGTTCGAGCGTGGCTTCGGCAGCTACGTCATGGAGAACATCCTGTTCAAGGTCAGCCATCCGGCCGAATTCCACGGGCAGACGGCGGTCGAGGCGGCCCTGGCGCTGCACCCCGAGGTCGCGGGGCGGCTCGACCAGGTCGAGCGCATCGAGATCGAGACCACCGAGGCGGCGCTGCGGATCATCGACAAGACCGGCCCGCTGTCGAACCCGGCCGACCGCGACCACTGCCTGCAGTACATGGTGGCCGCCAGCCTGGTGCTGGGCCGGCTGGGGCCGGACGACTATTCCGATGCCGTGGCCGCCGACCCGCGCCTGGATGCGCTCCGGGAGCGGATGGTGGTCCGGGAGAACCCCGGCTTCAGCCGGGACTATGCCGACCCGGAGAAGCGCTACATCGGCAATGCCGTCCAGGTCTTCTTCAAGGATGGCGGCAAGACCGCCCGGGTCGCCCTGGACGCCCCCCTGGGGCACCGGGAGCGGCGGGGGGAGGGCATCCCGCGCCTGCTCGAGAAGTTCGAGGCCGCCGTGGCCGGCCAGCTTCCGGCCCGCCGGGTCCGCCAGATCCTCGACCTGACCGGGGACACCTCCCGGTTCGAGGCCACCCCGATCCACCGTTTTGTCGATTTGTTCACCCTGTGAAAGCGAGGCTTGCCTTGGACGGGGCAGGTTTGTTAGATTCCTGTTAACCCTCCGCCTGGCATCGTCCCCCGGGACTGGCAGGCCAGGGTGAAGGTCGTCAGGTCCACCAACGTTTTAGTGTTTCCCCCTGTGATGATGGAGCCACTCATGAAGAAGAAACTCCTGTGCTGCGCCCTGCTGGGTGCGATGGCTGCGGCCCAGAGCGTTGCCGCGCAAGACTACGATGACCGTTGGTACCTGACGGCCGGTTTCGGCCTGAATGGCCAGGACGGCGCCCGCAACACCGAAGATCCGATGTTCGGCACCATCGGCTTCGGCAAGTTCATCAGCCCGAACTGGTCGCTCGACCTCGAGCTGAACTACCAGAACCCCGCTTTCAACGGCAATTCGGACCTGTGGTTCTCGCAGTACGGCGCCACCGTCGACGCGCGTTACCACTGGAACAACGCCGACCGCGACTGGTGGCCGTACCTGCGCACCAGCCTCGGCGTGCAGAAGGTCGAGGAGGAGTTCGACAACTTCCCGAACCCGAATTCCCCGGGCCAGCGCGACGACAGCTCCCTCACCTTCGGCATGGGCCTCGGCCTGCAGGGTGACTGGGACCGCTTCGGCGTCCGTGGCGAAGTCGGCTTCCGCCACGCCTTCGACAGCGAAAGCGTGACCTCGCCGAACAAGGACAGCTTCACCGACTTCCTTGCCTCCGTGACCCTGCTCGTCAAGCTCGGCGACCTCGCCAAGCCGGTCGAAGTGGTCGAGACCCCGGTCGTGCAGAAGACCTGCGCCGACCTGGACGACGACGGCGACGGCGTCAACAACTGCGACGACAAGTGCCCGAACTCGCAGGCTGGCCAGGCCATCGGTCCGGACGGCTGCCCGGTTCCGCTGACGATCGACCTGAAGGGCGTGAACTTCGACTTCGACAAGGCCACCCTGCGTCCGGACGCCGTGGCCATCCTCGACGAGGCCATCGCGATCCTGCAGAAGTATCCGCAGCTGCGCGTTGAAGTCGCCGGCCACACCGACTCCGTCGGTACCGACGCCTACAACCAGGGCCTGTCCGAGCGCCGCGCCCGTGCCGTGTACAACTACCTGACCAACGCCGGCGTCGGCGCTGACCGTCTGGTGGGCCCGAACGGCTACGGCGAGTCCCGCCCGATCGACACCAACGACACCCGCGAGGGTCGTGCGCGCAACCGCCGCACCGAGCTGAACGTCCAGAACTGAGGACGCAACGCTGTCGGCAGTACCCGAAGCCCGGCCTCGTGCCGGGCTTCGTTTTTC
>JAYRTA010000203.1:0-4544 GCA_041919875.1 Arenimonas sp. | reverse complement strand
GGGATACACCGCGAACACCACCACGAACAGCGACACGCCGCCGTAGGTGAGCAGGGCACAGACCACCACGATCGCCAGCATCGCCCGCTCGGCGCCCAGCACCTTGATGGCCGAGGCGACGATGGCGCGCGAGTAGCCCGACACCTCCACCAGCTTGCCGAACACCGCGCCCAGCACGAACACCGGGAAGTAGAGCTTCAGGAAGCCCACCATCTTGTCCATGAACAGGCCGGTGAACATCGGCGCCACCAGGGACGGATCGGTCAGCAGCACCGCGCCCAGGGCCGCCACCGGCGCGAACAGGATGACGCTGTAGCCGCGGTAGGCCACCAGCATCAGGAAGCACAGGGCGGCGAGCACGATCAGGAAGGACATGCCTTCGAATCCCGGGGCTGGAGACAGGCCTGCAGTGTCGGCAGCGGGCCCGGGCCCGACCACCTGTACCAAGGTACAAGTACCTGCGGCGACGGCCGGCCCTTACCCTTCGGGGCACGCGGCCATCCGTGCCGGTCCAATCCATGCAAGGGGAACCCATGAAGCGCAAGCAGCTGAGCCTGGCCATCGGCCTGACCCTGTCCCTGGCCGCCGTGCAGGCGCAGGCCCAGTCGGCCCCGGCCGCCGAGCCCGCCAGCCGCGAGCAGCCGGCCGTGCTCGACGCGGTCCAGGTCACCGCCCGCAAGCGCGAGGAGACGCTGCAGGAAATCCCGGTGGCCGTCACCGCCTTCACCGCCGACGCGCTCGACCGCCTGAACGTGAGCGACCTCGGCGACCTCGACGCCCAGGTCCCCAACCTGACCATCTACGCCGCCCGCGGCTCCTCGAGCACGGTCACCGCGTACATCCGCGGCATCGGCCAGTCCGACCCGCTCTGGGGCGTGGACCCGGGCGTGGGCCTGTACCTGGACGATGTCTACATCGCCCGTCCGCAGGGCGCGCTGCTGGACGTCTTCGACGTCGAGCGGGTGGAGGTGCTGCGCGGCCCGCAGGGCACCCTGTACGGCAAGAACACCATCGGCGGCGCCATCAAGTACGTCTCGCGCGGCCTGGGCGAGGACACCAGCGGCCGCGCCCAGCTGACGGTCGGCAACTACGGGCAACTCGACGCCAAGGCCGCCATCGGCGGATCGGTCGGCGACGGCATGTTCCGCGGCCGCCTGGCGGTGGCCAGCCTGCACCGCGACGGCTTCGGCGAGAACATCGTCACCGGCCAGCCGGTGAGCGACAAGGAAATCCTGGCCTCGCGCCTGCAGTTCGGCATCTTCGCCACCGAGGACCTGGACATCCAGTTCGCCTACGACTGGATGGACGACCAGTCCGGCGTGCGCGCCGCCAGCATGCTGCAGGCCAACCGCTTCGTGCCGCTGACCCCGCCGCTGGGCCATCGCTACGATGTGCGCAACGGCATGCCCAACGTCAACGACACCACCATGAGCGGCTACTCGGGCACGCTCAACTGGCGCATCAACGACGACTGGCGCTTCAAGTTCGTCTCGGCCCACCGCGAATCCGACACCGAGACGAACATCGACTTCGACACCACCCAGGCCACCATCGCCGACGTGCTGGCCGTGTACCGGGACGAGCAGGTCAGCCACGAGATCCAGTTCAATTACGACGCCGGCGGCCGCCACCGCGGCGTGATGGGCCTGTACTACTTCGACGGCGAGGCCGGCGGCCAGGTGCGCAACAACTTCTTCGGCCTGTCCTTCGGCGATACCCAGGGCACGGTCTACACCCAGAGCATCGCCGCCTACGCCGACTGGAGCTTCGACGTCACCGAGCGCTTCGGCATCGACGCCGGCCTGCGCTGGACCGACGAGGACAAGCGCGCCGACGTGCTCAACCGCGTGTACAGCGATGGCACCTTCTCCACCCCGATCGCCATCGCCGCCGACTTCGACCGCAGCATCAGCTTCCAGAACCTCTCGCCGCGCGTGTCGCTGAACTTCCAGGCCACCGACGACGTGATGGTCTATGGCCTGTTCTCGCGCGGCTTCAAGTCCGGCGGCTACAACATCCGCGCCCAGGCCACGGCCGTGCCGCGCTCGGCCGAGCCTTTCGACGACGAGGTCGTGGACAGCTTCGAGGTGGGCGCCAAGATGGCCTTCCTCGACCAGCGCATGTTCCTGAACGTCTCGGCCTTCCACAACCGCTACCGCGACATCCAGCTGTCGGTCTTCACCGCCTACGACAGCAACGGCGACGGCACCGACGACGCCTTCTTCGGCGACTTCACCAATGCCGGCAAGGGCACCATCCAGGGCGTCGAGCTCGAGTACCAGTGGCTGCCGAACCGGAACTGGCTGTTCACCGGCAACCTGGCCTGGCTCGACACCGAGTACCAGGAGTTCATGTACGCCGGCGTCAACATCGCCGACGAACAGGAGTTCACCAACGCGCCGGGCTACTCGGGGGCCTTCAACATCGAGTACCGCACCGACCTGGCCAACGGCGGCGGCCTCTCGGCCCGCGTGGGCTACAGCTTCCAGTCCGACGTGGTGGCCACCACCGAGATCATCCGCGCCGAAGTGCCGCCCAACGGCCGCCCGCCGATCAAGCAGGGCAGCTACGGCCTGCTGGGCGCGAACGTCACCTGGCGCATCAACGACGCCTGGTCGTTGTCGCTGGCCGGCACCAACCTGCTCGACGAGGAGTACCTGACCACCGGCTACAACCTCAACCGCGCGCTGGGCGTCTACACCGGCTTCTACGGCGCGCCGCGCCAGTACAGCCTGACCGCGCGCTACGACTTCTGATCGGCATGTTTCCCCGGGGACTGTCCCAACGGGCCGCGCGAGCGGCCCGTCTCTTTCCGGATGCCGCGTCGGCGGCCCGTTCCATCCGGCGCCTCGCGCGGGCCCTGGGATCGCTGCCGGTCGCCGTGCTCCTGCTCGCCGGGTGCGCCGCCGCCGACCCGCCGCTGCCGCAGCTGCAGGTGGAGCCCGGGCGCGTGGCGGTGTTGGGCCTCTCGTCGGGCGGCTACCAGGCGGCGCAGGCGCATCTGGCCTTCGCCGAGCGCATCGACGGCGCGGTCATCGTCTCGGCCGGCCCGGTTGGCTGCGCGGGTGGTGACCTGGGCCAGGCGCTCGGGCCGTGCATGGCGGCGGCGTCCGGCCCGCCCGACGTCGACGCGCTTGCGGCGCGCGTGCGCGAGCGGGCGGCGCAGGGGGCGCTGGCCCCGCTGTCGGCCCTGGCCGGCGACCGCGTGCTGGTGATGCACGCGGCCGACGACCCGACGGTCTCGCCCACCGTGGGCCGCGCGGGCCACGACCTCTACGCCGCGCTCGCCGCCGACGCGCCGGGCCTGCAGCTGCACTGGGACGGCGAGCGCCGCTACGGCCACGGCTGGCCCACGCTCGACCGCGGCACCGCCTGCGGCGCCGGCACCGAGCCCTGGATCGCCGCCTGCGGCTTCGACGCCGCGGCCCTGTCCTTCGCCGCGGTCTACGGCGAGGCGCCGGCGCCTGTCGCCGCCGAGGCTTCCGGCGAACTGCGCCGCTTCGACCAGCGCACCCTGGCCGCCGCCGGGGCCGACCCCGTGCTTGCCGACACCGGCTACCTCTACCTGCCGCCGGCCTGCGCCGCCGGCCAGCCCTGCGGCCTGCTGGTGGCCTTCCACGGCTGCCAGCAGTCGGCCGAACAGGTCGGCGAGGCCTTCGTGCGCGACGCCGGCCTCAACCGCTGGGCCGACGCCTACCAGGTGGCCGTGCTGTATCCTCAAACGCGATCGAGCTACCTGCCGCTGAATCCGAAGGCATGCTGGGACTGGTGGGGCTATACCGGCGCGGACTACGACACCCGGCGCGGCGCGCAGCTGCGCTGGCTGGCGAATGCGCTCGATGCCCTGGGCGCGCCCTGAACCACCGCCGCGGTAGCCGGCCGTGCTGACCGACGCCTTCGTCGTCGGCGCGGGCCTGCTCTGGCTGGGCCTGCTGTTCGGCACCGCGCTCTGGGCCGAGCGCCGGCCGGGGCTGCTGTCGCGGCAGTGGCCGGTGATCTACAGCCTGTCGCTGGCCGTGTACTGCACGTCCTGGACCTTCTACGGCACCGTCACCCAGGCCCAGCGCTCGGGCTGGCCGGTGCCGCCGACCTTCGTCGGCACCATCCTGCTGTACGTGCTGGGCTTCGCCTTCCTGCACAAGCTGGTGCGGCTGGCGCGCGAGCACAACTCCACCTCGCTGGCCGACCTGGTGGCCACGCGCCTGGGCCGGCATTCCTGGCTGGCGGCGGTGGTCACCTTCGTGGCGGTGCTGGGCATCGTTCCCTACATCGCGCTGCAGCTGAAGGCGGTGGCGATGAGCTACGGCCTGCTCACGCGATCGAGCGAACTCTCGCCGCCGGCCTGGCAGGACAGCGCGCTGTACGTGGCGCTGGCGATGGCCCTGTTCGCGATGCTGTTCGGCACCCGGCGCGCCTCGGCGGCCGAACACAACCGCGGCCTGGTGCTCGCGATGGCGGTGGAATCCCTGCTCAAGCTCGGCGCGATGCTGGCCGTGGGCGCCTTCGTCTGGTTCGGCCTGGACCTGCCGGAGCTGCCGCCACTG
>JAYRTA010000202.1:0-4567 GCA_041919875.1 Arenimonas sp. | reverse complement strand
ATCCGGCCGGGCCCGCAGCCACATCGGCGCGGCGCGGTTGTTGGCCGCCAGGATGGCCTCGGCCCGGTCGGGCCAATCGGCGCACAGGGCCTGCACCAGCCAGTCCGGGTGGCTGGTGGCGATCGCCGGATCGGTGCTGTGCGGCCAGGGCTCGCGGCCGGCGCGGCGCAGGACGGCGTTCACCAGGCCCACGTGCGCTTCGCGGCGCAGCACGCGCGCGGCGCCAGCGGTGGCGGCGACGGCGGCGTGGGCCGGCAGGGCCAGCGCATCGAGCTGGGCCAGGCCCGCCAGCAACAGGCAATGCACCGGGAAGTCCCGCGCCGGCAGCGGCTTCTGCAGCCAGGCGCCGAGGGCATGCTCGTAGCGGCGGCGATGGCGCAGGGCTTCGAAGCAGATCGCTTCGAGCAGGGCGCGGTCGCGCGGGTCGGGCAGGCGCGGCAGCGCCTGCGCCAGTTCGGCCTTGAGCGAGCGGCCCTCGCCGAGCACGGCCGCCAGCACCCGCGCGGCCTCGGCACGCAGGGGCGCGCCGGCGGTGGGGGTCGTCACGGCTTCAGGGCCGGGCGGGCGTTGAGGTAGTCGGCAGCGGACACCGGCTTGCCACCGTCGCGCTGCACGGTGAGCAGGCGCAGTGCGCCTTCCCCGCAGGCGACATCAATACCCTCGCGGCCTGCGGCCAGCACCGTGCCCGGCGTCGCATCCGCGGGCACCACAAGCAGTTCGGCGGCGTGGATGCGCAGGCGTTCGCCCGCGAGTTCGGCCTCGGCCACCGGCCAGGGGTCGTAGGCGCGCACCTTGCGCGCCAGCACCGCGGCCGGCTGCCGCCAGTCCAGGCGCGCCTCGGCCTTGTCGAGCTTGTGGGCGTAGGTGACGCCTTCGGCCGGCTGCGGCTGCGGCGTGGGCCGCAGGCCCGCGCGCACCAGCTTCAGGCCGTCGGCCAGCACTTCCGCCCCGAGGGCCGCGAGCCGGTCGTGAAGGCTTCCGCCCGTGTCCGTGTCCGACACCGGCGTGGCAAGCGACAGCAAGACCGGGCCGGTATCCAGGCCTTTTTCCATCTGCATCAGGCAAACGCCCGACACGTCGTCGCCGGCTTCGATGGCGCGCTGGATCGGCGCCGCGCCGCGCCAGCGCGGCAACAGCGAGGCATGCACGTTCCAGCAGCCCAGGCGCGGGATGTCGAGCACGGCCTGGGGCAGGATCAGGCCGTAGGCCACCACCACCATCAGGTCGGGACGCAGCGCGCGCAGCTGCTCCCGGGCCTTGGGCGACTTGAAGTTCCCGGGCTGGAACACCGGCAGCTGCCGCGCCAGCGCCTCGAGCTTCACCGGCGAGGGCGCCAGCTGCCGGCCGCGCCCCGCGGGGCGGTCCGGCTGGGTGTACACGCCCACCACCTCGCCGCGCGCGGCGGCGGCGCGCAGGCAGGGCACGGCGAAACCGGGGGTGCCGGCGAATACGATCCTCAGCGACATCGGGTCTCCCGGGCGCGGCTCAGGCCGCGCTGGCGCGCTGCTGCTTGGCCAGCTTCTTCTTGACCTGCTCGCGCTTGAGCGGCGAGAGGTAATCGACGAACACCTTGCCGGCCAGGTGGTCCATCTCGTGCTGGATGCAGACGGCCAGCAGGCCATCGGCCTCGAGCTCGAACTCGCGGCCGTCGCGGTCCAGGGCCTTCACCCGCAGGCGGTTGGCGCGCTTGACGTCGGCATAGATGCCCGGCACCGACAGGCAGCCTTCCTGGTACACCTGGTGGCCGTCCTCGGACAGGATCTCCGGGTTGATGAACACCATTGGCCGGCCCTGGTCCTCGCTTACGTCCAAGACCAGCAGGCGCAGGTGGACATCCACCTGGGTGGCCGCGAGGCCGATCCCGGGCGCTGCGTACATCGTCTCGAACATGTCGTCGATCAGGCGCCGCACGGTGTCGTCCACCGCCTCCACGGGCCGTGCGACGGTCCGCAGGCGGGGGTCGGGGAATTCCAGGATGGGAAGCTTGGCCATGGACGGGAAGATGGGGAGTCGAGGGGCCGGGGGCAAGCCCCGGGGGTGGCGAGTATACCTCCGGCAGGCTTGCATACCGGGCCCGTTTCTGGGCTATAGTCGCCCAACCTGTCCGGGGAAATCAGGTGGATAGCCGCCATGCTTAAACGGCTTCTTGCAGTTACCGCTGCCATGCTGCTCACGGTCGCCGGCGCGGTGATCGCCGCCGAGTTGCGCCAGGACCACCCCACCACGTACGTGGTGAAGAAGGGTGACACGCTCTGGGACATTGCCGGCCGCTTCCTCCAGAAGCCCTGGCTGTGGCCGGAGATCTGGCAGGCCAATCCGCAGGTCCAGAACCCGCACCTGATCTATCCGGGTGACGTCCTGAGCCTGGTCTACGTCGACGGCCAGCCGCGCATCCAGGCCGAGGGCCCGCGGGTGGGCGAGGCGGTCAACACCATTCCGCTGTCCGAGGTCGAGGCGCTGCTCAAGCAGTTCACGATCGTCGATTCGGCGCGCGACCTGCCCTATGTGATCGGCATCGAGGACGACCGCCTGCTCAGCACGGCCGGCCAGCTGGTCTTCGTGCGCGGCATGGCCAATGCCCAGCCGGGCATGCTGGTCGACCTGGCCCGCCCGGTGAACCGCTTCGGCGGCGGCGACCGCCGCCACCTGCCGAGCGCGACCCCGCTCGACCAGGACGGCCGCCGCGTCCACACCCACTGGGCCGTGCCCAAGGGTTTCGGCGAGGCCACGGGTGAGCACCTCGGCGACGAGCTGCAGATCCACGCCTCGGGGGAAGTGACCCGCGTCAACGGCGACATCGCCTCGGTGGTGCTGCGCGACGAAGGCCGCGAGGTGCGCGTGGGCGACCGCGTGCTGCCGACCGAGGCCCAGCCCTACGACCTGCAGTTCATGCCCCGTGCCCCGGAAAGCATGCCGGAAGGCGCGCGCATCCTGGCGGTGGCGGACGGCATCCAGGCCGGCCCGCATGTGGTGGTCGCGCTCAGCGTCGGCGCCCGCGACGGCGTGCGCAATGGCCACGTGATGTCGATCTGGAACCCGGGCAAGGTCCGCCGCGACAACATCTTCAACACCAACAACATCGCGGCCTACCACGACCGCGCCAAGATGCCGGACAACTTCGTCGGCAACCTGATGGTCTTCCGCACCTTCGACAAGGTGGCCTACGCCCTGGTGATGGACGGCATCCGCCCGGTCCACCACGGCGACGTGCTCAAGCACCCCGACGCCTCCGAATAAGCGTCGGCCGGTACACCGGCAGTTCCGACATCGCGGCGCCCCCGGGCGCCGCGATGCTTTTGCGGGCATGGAAAACACTTCCGCCCTGCTCACCCTGGCGCGCGCCAGGCTCCCGGATGCCGCGTTGCGGGAACTCCTGGCCCGCCATCCCGAACCGCGCCAGGCGCTCGAGGCCGCCCGGCACGGGGCCCTGGAGCGCCTGCCGGGCGACACGCTGGCGCGCCTGCGCCGGCCCGACCGGCACCGGATGGAGGCCGACCTGGCCTGGCTGGCGCGTCCCGGCCACCGCCTGGTCGGCTGGCAGGATCCGGACTATCCCGGCCTGCTGCGCCGCTCGCCGGGGCCGCCGGCCCTGCTGTTCCTGGCGGGCGAGGCCACCCTGGCCTGGAGCCCGCAGATCGCCATCGTCGGCAGCCGCCACCCCAGCGCCGGCGGGGCCGACCGGGCGCGGGACTTCGCCTGCGCCTTCGCCGCGGCCGGCTGGACGGTCACCAGCGGCCTGGCCGCCGGCATCGATACCGCGGCGCACGCGGGCGCCCTGGCCCGCGGCCGCACCCTGGCGGTGGTGGGCACCGGCCTGGACCGCTGCTACCCGCCGCGCAACGCCCCCCTGGCCGACCGCATCGCAGCCGGGGGCCTGCTGGTCTCGGAGCACCCGCCGGGCACCGAGGCCCTGGCCAGCCACTTTCCCAGCCGCAACCGCATCATCGCCGGCCTGTCCCTGGGCACCCTGGTGGTCGAGGCGGCCCTGCGCTCGGGCGCGCTGATCACCGCCCGCCAGGCCGCCGAGGCCGGGCGGGAAGTGTTCGCACTGCCCGGCTCGCCCGACAACCCCCTGGCCCGGGGCTGCCATCGCTTGATCAAGGACGGCGCCGCCCTGGTCGAATCGCCGGACGAGGTGGTCGAAGCGCTCGCGCCGGTGGCCCGCGCGCTCGAAGGAATGCTCCGGGGGCAGCTGGCCGCAGGTCCGGTCGCCGGCTCAGCCGGGGTTGGGGAAGCGCCGGCCGAACCCGCACACGACCCCAACGGCTTGTGGTCCGCCCTCGGCCACGACCCCACCCCTTTGGATGTGCTGGTCGAACGCACAGGATTGACGGTCGCCGCCCTTGCCCCCATGCTGCTGGCCATGGAGCTGGACGGACGCGTGGTGAACGACCACGGACGCTACGCCCGCCGGTCCTGACCTTCCCACCGCGCCCCGGGCGCAGGCTGAGGGTAATGAAAGAGACCATACTCGACGTCCTGCTCTACCTGTTCGAACACTACTTCTACGACGACCCCGACGCCGTCCGGGACCGCGATTCGCTCCAGAACGGCCTGATCCAGGCCG
>JAYRTA010000201.1:0-4641 GCA_041919875.1 Arenimonas sp. | reverse complement strand
GGCTTCTTGGGGGCACAGCGGGCTCAGTAAAGCCGCTGGCGCTTGGTGACGTCGCGCGAGCTGCGGCGCAGCTGGCGCTTCACCGCGGCGGCGGCCTTGCGCTTGCGCTCCTGGGTCGGCTTCTCGTAGAACTCGCGCTTGCGGGTCTCGGCGAGGACGCCGGCCTTCTCGCAAGTGCGCTTGAAGCGACGCAGCGCAAACTCGAACGGCTCGTTTTCGCGGACTTTGACGGACGGCATGTGGGATTCCTGGGTCTGTGGAAGTCGCCGGCCGGGCCGGCGAGCCGCGTATGATACGCGCCCCCGGGTCGGGCAGGCAAGCCGGACCGGGGTTTTTCCCTTGAATCCGGCCCCCGGGCCCCTGAAATCAGGCACATGCGCGTCCTCGGCATCGAAACCAGCTGCGACGAGACCGGCGTGGCCGTGTACGACACGGCCGCCGGCCTGCGTGCGCATGCGCTGTTCAGCCAGGTCGACCTGCATGCCCAGTACGGCGGCGTGGTGCCCGAGCTCGCCAGCCGCGACCACGTCCGCCGCCTGCTGCCCCTGGTCCGCCAGGTGCTGGCCGAGTCCGGCCTGGCCCCGGCCGACCTGGACGGGGTGGCCTATACCGCCGGCCCCGGCCTGGTCGGTGCCCTGATGGTGGGCGCCGCCGCCGGCCGGGCCCTGGCCTGGGCCCTGGGCGTGCCGGCCGTGGGCGTGCACCACATGGAAGGCCACCTGCTGGCGCCGCTGCTGGAGGCCCCGGACCTGCAGCCCCCCTTCGTGGCCCTGCTGGTCTCGGGCGGGCACACCCAGCTGGTGGAAGTGGCCGGGATCGGCCGCTACACCCTGCTGGGCGAGACCCTGGACGACGCCGCCGGCGAGGCCTTCGACAAGACCGCCAAGCTGATGGGCCTGCCCTATCCGGGCGGCCCCGAACTGGCCCGGCTGGCCGAGTCCGGCCGGCCCGGCGCCTTCCGCTTCTCCCGGCCGATGACCGACCGGCCGGGCCTGGACTTCAGCTTCTCCGGCCTCAAGACCCAAGTCCTCCTGGCCTGGCAGGGCTCGGACCAGGGCGAGCAGACCCGGGCCGACATCGCCCGGGGCTTCGAGGACGCCGTGGTCGAGACCCTGGCCATCAAGTGCGAGCGCGCCCTGGCCCGGACCGGCGTGCGCACCCTGGTGGTGGCCGGCGGCGTCGGCGCCAACGTCCGCCTCCGGGCCCGCCTGCAGGCCCTGGTGGGCGGGCTCCGCGCCCCGGCAGGCGCCGGCGCGCAGGCCCGGCCCGCCGGGGAAGCGGCCGGCCGCGTGTATTTCCCGCGCCCGGCCTTCTGCACCGACAACGGCGCCATGATCGCCTTCGCCGGCGCCCTGCGCCTGCAGGCCGGCGCATCCGAACCCGCGGTCGTCACCGTGGCCCCACGCTGGGACATGGCAAGCTTGCCGCCCGCGTAAGGAGCAGCGCATGGACAAGGTTTTCATCGAGGCGCTCGAGATCGAGTGCGTCATCGGCATCTACGACTGGGAGCGCAAGATCAGGCAGCCCGTCGTGCTCGACATCGAGATGGCCTTCGACAACACCCGGCCCGCCGCCACCGACGACATCGCCGACACGCTCGACTACAAGGCCGTGAGCAAGCGACTGATCCAGTTCGTGTCCGAGTCCAGCTTCGGCCTGGTCGAGACCCTGGCCGAGCGCTGCGCGGCCATCATCACCGGCGAATTCGGCGTGCCGCACGTGCGGCTGAAGCTGAGCAAGCCCGGCGCCGTGCGCGGCTCGAAGGCCGTGGGCGTGATCATCGAGCGCACCGGCGCCGCATGAGCCGCGCCTGGCTGAGCCTGGGCAGCAACCTGGCGCCGGAGCAGAACCTGCGCGCCGCCGCCGCGGCCCTGCGCGCCCGCTTCGGCCACGTTGTGTTCTCGCCGGTCTACCGCACCGCGGCGGTGGGCTTCGAGGGCCCGGATTTCCTCAACGCCGCCGCCGGCCTGGACACCGACCTCGACCCGCAGGCGCTCAATGCCTGGCTGCACGCGCTCGAGGATGCCCAGGGCCGCGACCGCCGCGGCCCGCGCTTTTCCAGCCGCACCCTGGACGTGGACATCGTGCTGTTCGACGAGCTCGTGCTCACCGGCCCCGGCCACCTGCAGCTGCCGCGCGACGAGCTGCGCCACGCCTTCGTGCTGCGCCCGCTGGCCGACATCGCGCCCGGCGTGCGCGTGCCCGGTACCGGCCGCACCTTGGGCGAACTCTGGGCCGCCCACGCCGGCGGGCCGGGCCTGGCGCCCGATCCGCTACGGCTCTGAGCGGCAGCGCGCCGGCAGCGGGTTGGCGCGGAAATCGCGGTTCATCCGCTGCACCGGACCGAGCAGCGAGGCCGGGCGTCCCTGCCGGTCGTACAGCCCGCCGTATTGCACGTGGTCGAACAGCAGCACGTCGCGCACCGCCAGCGTGCCCGCGGCCACCCTGAGCTCCAGCACCAGGCCCGATGCAGCGGGCACCGGCGCGATGTCGGCGCAGGCTTCGCCGCCGCCGGCCGCGAACGCCAGCCGCACGGCCGGCCCCCCCGCGCGCACGTCCAGGCGCGCCGGCCCGTCGGCCCGGGCGTCGATGCAGATCCGGTCGGGCATCGCATCGTCGCGGCGCGGCAGCCGGCCGCGCGTGGGCGGGATGGCCTGGGCCAGCACGTCGCTGGCGGCCAGCCGCACTTCGAAATCGCCCGAGGGCAGTGCCACCAGTGCCGCTTCCGGTGCGCCGCCGTCCGCGCGTGCGAGGGTCCAGCCCTCCAGGCCATAGCCGAAGGCCGGGTTGTGCAGGGGGCTTTCGGCGTAATCGCGCGTGGTCCACAGGCCGTAGCCCAGCACGTGCCGGGCGCGCATCACGCAGGCGGCCGCGTGCAGGAAGGCCGGCGTTTCCTCGGGGCGCAGGACGGCGTTGGTTTCGTGGCCCGGCGTGTTGTCGACGAAATTGAACTGGTCCACGAACAGGTCGCGCCCGCCCGAGAGCGTCCGGGCCTCGTCCAGCATCACGCCCAGCAGCTCGAGGCTGCGGGCGGCGGGCAATTGCTCGCCGCGGTTCTGCGCGCCCCAGAACGGCGCCCAGTAGACGGTCAGCGCCTGGCCTTCGGGCAGGCGGTACATGCCTTCGTGCGCCAGCCATTCCACCACTGCCGGCTGCCCGTCCGGGCCAGGCGCGAAGCGGGGCTCGCGATCCACGCGCGCCTCGTAGGACAGCGCCGGGAACAGCGCCAGCGCCGGCCGGTACAGCCGCTCGATCACCAGCCAGTCCCAGTAGCCGTGGAAGAGGGCGGCGTCGGCCTGCTTGTCCGGCAGCGGCGACCCGGGCGGCAACCCGCGCGTGGCCGCGAACGCATCGTAGTCGGCGCGCGCGCTCTCCTCGATCCGGTGCAGCCACTGGTCTTCCCAGCTCATGAAGGACAGCACGACATGGCCGCGGCCGTCGATCTCGTCGGCGACGCGGCGCAGGAACGCGAACCAGGCCTCGCGCACCGCCGGCTCGTTCATCAACCGGTGCTGCTGGTGGCCGACGTCGCCGAAGTCCGGATGGAAGCTCCAGCCATAGCCCAGCCGCAGCATCACCTTCAGGCCGGCGCGCTCGGCTTCGTCCACCAGGAAGCGCAGGCGTTCGAAGGCGCGCTCGTCCCAGCGGCAGCAGGGATCGGGCACGGGCTGGAAATCGCCCCAGGCCACCAGCAGCACGACGGTGTCGAAACCGTCCTCGGCCAGGCGCCGGAAATCTCCCGCCACCTCGTCGCGGCGGAAGGCGGCCAGGTAGTTCTTGGGCCAGTGCCGCCCGAACCAGTGCGCGGCCACCCGGCCCTGCAGCGGCCCGGCGCCGGGCGCCGCGACGGCCGGGGCGGCCGCCGTGGGCGCCGCCGGTGGCGTGCTTGCGCCGGGTGCGGCCGGCGATGCGGACTCGCGGCAGCCCGCGAACAGCAGCAGGGCGAGGGCGAGGAAGGCTCTGACGAAGGGCATGGGAAGGTCCGCGGCGTTTGCCTCAGTATAGGCGTCCGTGTCCGGACGCCGGCCCTCGCCGGTCGCCGCCGTGGCCCCGCCCACCCGCAGGAGCATCGCCATGTTCGACCGCCTCGCCCGCAGCTGGCACCTGGTCAAGGCCAGCGCCGCCGTCCTCCGCTCCGACAAGGAGCTGCTGCTGTTCCCGGTCATCTCCTCGGTGGCGATGCTGCTGGTGGTCGCCACCTTCCTGGTGCCGGTGCTGGGCCTGCGCCTGTTCGAACAGGGCGGCGTCGGGCCGCTGGGCTACGCCATCGGATTCCTGTTCTACCTGGTGCAGTACTTCGTCATCTTCTTCTTCAATTCGGCCCTGGTCGGCGCCGCCATGATCCGCCTGCAGGGCGGCGACCCGACCGTGGCCGACGGCCTGCGCATCGCCTGGTCCAAGGTCGGCGTGATCCTGGGCTACGCGGCCATCGCCGCGACGGTGGGCATGCTGCTCAAGGCGATCGAGGAGCGCGTGGGCTTCCTGGGCAAGCTCGTCACCGGCCTGCTCGGCACGGCCTGGACCCTGGCCACCTTCCTCGCCGTCCCGGTGCTGGTCTCGCGCGAGATCGGCCCGATCGACGCGGTCAAGGAAAGCGTGCTGCTGCTCAAGCGCACCTGGGGCGAGAACATCGCCGGCAAT
>JAYRTA010000200.1:0-4641 GCA_041919875.1 Arenimonas sp. | reverse complement strand
AGGGCGGCGCGCCCGGCATGCCGCACTTGAGTTTGCTCTCTTCCACCAGCGGCGGCAGCCGCTCGGCCAGGAAATCAATGAAGGCCCGCACCGCCGGCAGCAGGCCGCGGCGGGAGGGGTAGATGGCGTGGAAGATGCCCTGGGGCAGGCTCCAGGTGGGCAGCACCACCTCCAGCTCGCGCCGGCGGATGGCCTCGGCGCAGGTCAGCTCGGGCAGCAGCACCACACCCAGGCCCTCGCGGGCGGCGGCCATCAGCAGGGGGAAATCGTGGGCCATCAGGCTGGGCTGCAGCTCCAGCTTCTGCACCTGGCCGTCGGGGCCGTGCAGGGTCCAGCGCTGGCGGGCGTCGTCCTCGCTCATGCTCAGGGTGGTGTGGCCGGCCAGGTCGGCCGGGGCCTGGGGCCGGCCCACGCGGTCGAGGTAGCGCGGGCTGGCCACCAGCAGTTCGCGCAGCTGGCCGAAGCTGCGGGCCACCATCTCGCCGTCGTCGGTCAGCTGGCTGCGCACGCGCAGGGCCACGTCGAAGCCTTCCTGGATCACGTCCACCCGGCGGTTGCTCACGTGCATCTGCACCCGCACCTGCGGGTGCCGGCGCATGAAGTCGGGCAGGATCGGGCCCAGCATCTCCTGGGCGATCGACACCGGGCAGCTCACCTTGATCAGGCCGCGCGGGGCGGCGCTCACCCGGTCCACCGCCTCGCGGGCGGCCTGGGCCTCGGCCAGCATGGTCTGGGCGTGGCGGTAGACGCTCTGGCCGACGTCGGTGACGGCGAACTTGCGGGTCGAGCGCTGCAGCAGGCGCACGCCCAGTTCGTTCTCCAGCTGGGCGATGCGGCGGCTGAGGCGGCTCTTGGGCACGCCCAGGGCGCGCTCGGCCGCGGCGAAGCCGCCGTGTTCCACCACCATGGCGAAGAACTGCAGGTCGTTGAGGTCCGGGTGGTTCATCCGATGCGCTCCTGGCCGCCCATGTACGGACGCAGCGCCGCCGGCACCTCGAGGCTGCCGTCGGCCTGCTGGTAGTTTTCCATCACCGCGATCAGGGCCCGGCCCACGGCCACGCCCGAGCCGTTGAGCGTGTGCAGGGGTTCGGGCTTGCCGGTGGCGGGGTTGCGCCAGCGGGCCTGCATGCGCCGGGCCTGGAAGTCGCCGCAGTTCGAGCAGCTGCTGATCTCGCGGTAGGTGCCCTGGCTGGGCAGCCACACTTCCAGGTCGAAGGTCTTGCGGGCGGCGAAGCCCATGTCGCCGGTGCACAGCAGCATGCGGCGGTAGGGCAGGCCCAGCTTCTCCAGCACGACCTCGGCGCAGCGGGTCATGCGCTCGTGCTCGGCGTCGGACTCGTGCGGGCGGGCGATGGACACCAGCTCCACCTTCTCGAACTGGTGCTGGCGGATCATGCCGCGGGTGTCGCGGCCGTGGCTGCCGGCCTCGGCGCGGAAGCACATCGAGTGGGCGGTGAGGCGCATCGGCAGGGCGGCGTCCTCGATGATTTCGTCGCGCACCAGGTTGGTCAGCGGGACTTCGCTGGTGGGGATCAGGTAGCGCCTGCCCTCGCCCACCTGGGTGGCGAACAGGTCTTCCTCGAACTTGGGCAGCTGGCCGGTGCCGCGCATGCTCTCGGCGTTCACGATCAACGGCACGTTGGTTTCCAGGTAGCCGTGCTCGCCGGCGTGCAGGTCGAGCATGAACTGGGCCAGGGCGCGGTGCAGGCGGGCCAGCGGGCCGCGCAGCACGGTGAAGCGGGCGCCGCTGAGCTTGGCGGCGCTGTCGCCGTCGAGCCAGCCGTCGCGGGCGCCGAGTTCGACGTGGTCCTTCACCGGGAAATCGAAGGCGCGCGGCGTGCCCCAGCGGTGGGTCTCGACGTTGGCGGTTTCGTCGGCGCCGACCGGCACGCTTTCGTGCGGCAGGTTGGGCACCGCCAGCGCCATGGCCTCGAGCTCGCCGCGCAGCGCCTCCAGGCGCGCCTCGGACTGCTTGAGCTCGTCGCCGAGGCCGGCCACCTCGGCCATCAGCGCGGCGACGTCCTCGCCCTTGGCCTTGGCCTGGCCGATGGCCTTGGAGCGGGTGTTGCGCAGGTTCTGCAGTTCCTGGGTGCGGGTCTGCAGCTGCTTGCGCTCGGCCTCCAGGCGTTCCAGCGCGGCCACGTCCAGCGTGAAGCCGCGGGTGGCCTGCAGGCGGGCGGCGGTCTCGGCCAGCTGGCCGCGCAGGAGGGTCGGGTCGAGCATGGGTCATCCCAGCAATGAAACAAGGCCCGGCATTATCCGGCCCGGCCGGCCGCCGATGCAACGATTTTCACGGCCCCGGGGCGACCGGTTAGGCTGGCCGCCCCCCTGCCCCGCCGACCGCCGCCCGTGACCACCCCCGTGCTCGAACACAGCCTCGACCTGCCCCTGTCCCGCGTGCTGGCCCTGGTGCAGGACCGGATCATGACCGGCACCACCTATTTCGGCGTCCCCACCAACAAGAACCCGATGGACGCCTGGGTGTACCAGGAGCTGGTGCACGAGCTGCAGCCGGACGTGATCGTGGAGATCGGCAACAAGTTCGGCGGCAGCGCCCTGTACTTCGCCCACCTGTGCGACCAGCTGGGCAAGGGCCGGGTGATCGGCCTGGACGTGAACCCGGCGCGTCTGCACCCCACGGCCAAGGCGCACCCGCGCATCGAGTTCCTGCACGCCGGCGGCGCCGAAGGCATCGGCCTGGTGCGCGAGCGCATCGCCCCGGGCGAGCGCGTGCTGGTGATCGAGGACAGCGCCCACACCTTCGAGCACACCCTGGCGGTGCTGCGCCTGTATTCGCCGCTGGTGGCGCCGGGTGGGTATTTCATCGTCGAGGACAGCATCTGCCACCACGGCCTGGACGTGGGCCCCTCGCCCGGCCCCTACGAGGCCATCGAGGCCTTCCTGGCCGAGAACCCCGACTTCGAAAGCGACCGCGCCCGCGAGCGCTTCCTGCTGACCTGGAACCCCAAGGGCTTCCTGCGCCGGCGCGGCTGAGCGGCGCTCAGCCCGGGCGCAGCGCCTCGGCCAGCCGCGCGCCGGCCCACACCAGCAGCAGGCCGCCTGCCAGGGTGAGGCCCAGGTAGGCCAGCAGCCACTGCGGCCGGTCGGCGCGGGCGTAGGCCAGGCATTCGAGCATCAGGGCCGAATACGTGGTCAGCCCGCCCAGCACCCCCACGATCAGGAAAGCGCGCAGCGGCAGGCCCGAGGGGCCACGCCCGGCCAGCCACACCAGCAGGAACCCCGCGGCCAGGCTGCCCAGCAGATTCACCAGCAGCGTGCCCCAGGGCAGCCCGCCGCCCGCATGCCGCAGCAGCCAGTCGCCCGCCAGGTAGCGCAGCCCGGCGCCGAGGGCGCCGCCGGCCATGACGAGGGAGAGCAGGTGCCAGTTCATGGTGTCGGGTTCCGCGGACGATGCAGGCATGATATCGAGTAGACGGACGAGCCCGCGATGGCGACTTCCATCAAGTCCCGGGGCCATCACGCGGAGACATCGTGACCCGATCGCGCGATTCCATCGATGCACGCGACCTGCAGCGGTCAGGTTGGATGGACTTCACGGGCGGCAACTCCACCGCCTTCGGCGACCACGCCCCGCTGGGCAACCCCGACGGCATGGCAAATGGGTGGGCATTGCAGCGCCGCCCGGCAGGCAGCCAATGCCTCGCCACTTCGTTAGAACCTAGGAATCCCAGTGCTAGAAGCAATTGACCTCATCGTCTCTCCACTCTCGGAGATGAATCCACTCAAGTACATCTTCAGCCGCAGTTATCGGCAGTCGATCAGACATTCCTTGGGTGCGAGAGCCCGCCGCATCTTCATCTACCAGATGGCGGTGCTCCTACTATTCCTCGTGGGTGGCTCTGCCGCCCTTTGGCTGTTCTTGAGCTAGGACGACGCGTGTTGCTCTGGGATCGTCAGAGGCTCCACGGTAGAAGCGTCGCCTTATTGGAGTTCCGAATTTGGGGCAACGGCGGTCGCAAGTCGCCTAATCCTTGCTCGTGCCACGCAGCGCCCTGATCCGTTCGAGCTTCTCCCGCAACCTGATCTCCATCCCCCGCTCCACCGGCTCGTAGTACACCTTCTCGCCGATCGCCTCGGGAAACCCGGTCTGGGCCAGGGCGATGCCGCCCTCGGCGTCGTGGTCGTACAGGTAGCCCTCGCCGTAGCCGAGCGACTTCATCAGTTTCGTGGGCGCGTTGCGCAGGTGCATCGGCACCTCGGCGGTGCCGCCGTCGCGTACGTCGGCCTGGGCGGCCTGGTAGGCCACGTAGGCGGCATTGGATTTGGCGGTGCTGGCCAGGTAGATCACCAGCTGGGCCAGGGCCAGGTCGCCCTCGGGGCTGCCCAGGCGGTCGTAGGCCTGCCAGGCCTCGATGGCCATCTGCAGCGCGCGCGGGTCGGCCAAGCCGATGTCCTCGACGGCCATGCGGGTCAGGCGCCGGGCCAGGTAGGCCGGGTCGATGCCGCCGTCCATCATGCGCGCGAACCAGTACAGCGCCGCGTCGGGGTGGGTGCTGCGCACGCATTTGTGCAGGGCCGAGATCTGGTCGTAGAACTGCTCGCCGCCCTTGTCGAAGCGGCGGGTGCGGTCGGCCAGCACCTGGGCCAGGGTGGCCTCGGTGATGCGGCCGCCCTCGCCGG
>JAYRTA010000199.1:0-4642 GCA_041919875.1 Arenimonas sp. | reverse complement strand
AGGGCCATGGCGGGGTCGTCGGGCGGGCGGGAAAGTCGCGCATTTTAGCCCGGCCGCGGGGTCGCGGGCAGCCCGTGGGGAAAAAGGAAAGGGCCGGCGCGCGCCGGCCCTTCCGGGGTGCGGGGCTGGCGGCCTCAGCCCTGCGGGGGCGCGGCCTGCCCGGCGACCTGGATCACGCCGTCCTTGATCGGCAGGCGGTCGCCCGGGTCTTCGTCCATGCGCAACTGGCCGGTCTGGCCCTCGTAGCGCCAGGTGACGTCGTAGCCGACGATCCGGTCGCGCTCGCCCAGCTGGATCTGCGCGCCCGGCTTGCGCTCGACCCGGGTGGTCGAGACCTGGCCATCGCTGCGGTACTGCACGTCGTAACCGACCACTTCCTCGCGCGGCTCGGTCACGGTGCGGCAGACCTGTTCGACCTCGGTATAGCGCTGGCCGCCTTCATGCCGGCGGTCGATTTCACGTCCCGCGTAGGCACCGCCGACCGCGCCCGCCACCGTGGCGAGCTTGCGGCCGTTGCCGCCGCCGACCTGGTTGCCGACGATCGCGCCGGCGACGGCGCCGATCACCATGCCGTCCTTGTCGCCGAAACGCTCCGGACGGCGCTTCTCGACCACCTGGTCCTCACAGACCTGGCGCTCGCCGATGCGCATCTCGGTGACGGCTGTGGATGAAATCACGTCGCCCAGGATCGGTTCGCGCTCGGTGATGGGCACCGAAGACACTACCTCGGCATACGGCGTGGAAAACGTCTGGTACGCGGCGATGGCACCACCGCCGACCAGCATGCCGGCCAGCACGGCCAATACGGTCTTGTTCATGCGTGTTTCCTCTTCGTGGCGACGGGGGACCGCCGACGGCACCGGAATCTGTGCCCGGCGCCCTGAACGCTGCCATAAGCCGTGTTAGCGTGGCGGCAAACCAGAGGTCCCTCCATGCCCCATCCCCTGACCGGCCCGCTGGTGGGCTTCGCCAGCCGGCTCCGCTTCCCCACCCTGTTCAAGATCACCCTGGTCCTGCTGGCGATCAGCTGGCTCTGGCCCTTCGACCCGATTCCGTTCATCGACGAGATCGCCACGGCCCTGGCGGCCGTCGTGCTCGCCAGCTGGAAGCGGCCGGTGGAGGCGCCTGCCAAGGGCCAGCGTGCAGGGGACGTGATCGAGGGCGAAGCCCGGCGCGAATGACCCGGCTCTACGACAGCCACTGCCACCTCGACGCCGAGGCCTTCGATCCCGACCGCCCCGCCGTGCTGGCCCGGGCCCGCGCCGCCGGCGTCGCCCGGCAACTGGTACCTGCCGTGAGCCGCGCGGGCTGGCCGGCGCTGCAGGCGATCTGCGCCGCCGAACCGGACCTGCGCCCGGCCTGGGGGCTGCATCCGATGTTCCTGGACCGGCACCAGGACGAGGACCTGGACCTCCTGGGCCAGTGGCTCGCGCGGCACCGGCCGGCCGCGGTGGGCGAATGCGGGCTCGATTTCCACGTCCAGGGACTGGATCCGGCCCGCCAGCGGCATTTCTTCCTGGGGCAGCTGCGACTGGCCCGCGAGTTCGACCTGCCGGTCGTGCTGCACGCCCGGCGGGCCGTGGACGAAGTGATCCTGGCCCTGCGCCGCACCGGCGGCCTGCGCGGCGTGGTGCACAGCTGGTCGGGCAGCGAGGAACAGGCCCGGCAGCTGTTCGACCTGGGCTTCCACCTGGGCATCGGCGGGGCGGTCACCCATGAACGGGCCCAGCGCCTGCGCCGGACCGTGGCGCACATGCCGCTGTCGCAGCTGCTGCTGGAAACCGACGCGCCCGACCAGCCGGATGCCGGCCGTCGCGGCCAGCGCAACGAACCCGCCTTCCTGGGCGACGTCCTGGCCACCGTGGCCCGGCTTCGGGGCCAGGACCCGGACCACCTGGCCGAGGCCACCTGGGCCAACGCCGAAGCGCTGTTCGGCTAGGCGGCCGGACCCGCCTGGCCGCGGGCCTTGAGCAGCAGTTCGAGGGCGCGCCCCGCCATCGCGAATCCGAAGGCGCCGGTCACGTGCGTCGCCGCGCCCAGCCCCGCGCCGCAGTCGAGCTTGAGCGCGGCGTCGGGGTCGAGCGTGGGGCGCACGCCGCAGACGCTGCCGTCGCGCTGCGGGTACTTCACGTTCTCCATCGAATACACGGCCGACACCCCGAAGTAGCGGTCCGGGTTGCGCGGGAAGCCGAACTGGGCGCGAAGGCGCTTGCGCACCAGGGCCAGCAGCGCATCGTGCTCGGTCCGCGACAGGTCGCGCACGCGCACCAGGGTCGCATCGGTGCGCCCGCCGGCCGAGCCGCTGACCACGATCGGCAGTTTGCGGCGCCGGCACCAGGCCACCATCTCGAGCTTGCTGCGGAAGCTGTCGCAGGCGTCGAGCACCACGTCGTGGCCGCGGTCGAGCAAGGATTCGAGGTTGGCCGGCACCAGGAACTGCGGCACCACCTCGATCGACAGGCGGGGATTGATGGCCAGGCAGCGTTCGGCCAGCACCTCGCCCTTGAGGCGGCCGTACTGGCCGGCCAGGGCGTGCAGCTGGCGGTTGGTGTTGCTCAGGCAGGCTTCGTCGGCGTCCACCAGCACCAGCCGGCCGACGCCGCTGCGCGCCAGGGCCTCCACGGCCCAGGAACCCACGCCGCCCAGGCCCACCACGCAGGCCTGGCGCCCGGCCAGCCACCCGGCCGCACCACGGCCATAGAGCCGGTCCAGGCCGGCGAAACGGGGATCATCCATGCGCGCATTCTAGCGGCCGGCCGGCGCATGAACGGCCCGCCGCGCAGGTCGGTGCCCGTTCAGCTTGCCCGGCCTAGGGTCGGTGCCGCGTACCCCCAGGAGGAGCCGCCATGTTCAACCGACTGCTGATTGCCACTGCCCTGTCCGCCAGCCTCGCCGCCTGCGCGACCTCCTCGCCCAGCCGCGACTACGGCTACGACCGGGGCTATGGCCAGGCCCAGCGCTGCTACGACTGCGGCCGCATCGAACGCATCGAGAAGGTCTACGGCGCGCGCGAGAACAGCCGCACCGGCGCCGTGCTCGGCGGCGTTATCGGCGCGGTCGCCGCCCGCGAGATCCCCACCCACGGCAGCCAGGGCAACAAGAACACCGCGACCATCGCCGGTGCGGTCGCCGGCGCCGTCGCCGGCAATGCCATCGAGAACAAGGTCAACGAAGAAACCTTCGACATCCATGTGCGCATGGACGATGGCCGCCTGCTCGTGATCAACCGCAACAGCCTGGGCAACGGCATCCGCGAGGGCGCCTACGTGCGCGTGGACGGCACCCGCCTGGTGCCGCTGCGCTGACGCCTCCCGGCGCGACGGGCCGCCGTGATAAGGTCACGGCGGTCTTCCGCCGGAGTCGTCCATGCGTTCCCTGATCCTGGTCCTGATCGGCCTGTTCGTCGGCGCCGCCTGCAGCCTCATCGCGGTCAGCGCCCTGCGCCAGGGCACGGCCTATCCCAATGGCGTGATGGCCGTGATGTCGGCCCAGATGGGCGCGCTCAACGGGTCGCTCAAGCAGAACCGCTGCGCCGCCACCGACCTCACGCCACGCCTGCAGACCCTGCGCCACCTGGGCAACGACCTGGAGCCGGCCTTCCTGCCCACCCACGACGACGAGCGATTCACCCGGCACGCCAGCGAGCTTCGCGCCGCGGTCGATGCCGCGCTCGCCGCGCCGCCCTCCGATTGCGCCGCGGCCAGCGTCGCGATCAACCGGATCGGCGGCACCTGCAAGGCGTGCCACGACGACTTCAAGGGCTGAGCAGGCCCTCTGCCAGCCACCGCGCCGGCGCCTGCGGCGCGCGCAGCCAGCGGAAGTGGTCGGCCGCCACGCCCAGCGCCGCCGTGTCGAACTCCACATCGCGCCGCGGCGCCGGTCCCAGTTTGGCCACCAGCGCATCCAGCGAGGCCGGGCTCACCAGCCAATCGTGCGCGAAGCGCAGGCCGTGCACCGGCACCGCCAGGCGCGCCAGCGCGGCATCCAGCGGCCCCGTGCCCAGGTAATCCCCGTAGCGGCCGGTGCGCACGGTCCGCGCCCAGTCCCGCATCAGCCCACCGGCCTCGCGCCCGGCGAAACCCAGGCGGGTGCCCGGGAAATGCCCCACGCTGCGGGTGATCAGGGGGATGGCGCGGGCAAACGCCGAGATCGCCCACCGGGCGCGTCCCGCGTAGCAGCGGGCGTGCGGAACGCCGGTCGCCACCAGGGCCAGCGCGGCGCACTGCGCGGGCGCCAGCGCGACCGACATCGCCGCGAACTGCCCGCCCAGGCTGTGTCCGCCCCAGGCCGCGCGCGGGTCATCGACCGCGGCACGCACCGCCGGCAGGTCGTGGGCCAGGAGCTCGGCATACCCCCAATCCCGTGATCGCCCGGCGCGCAGCGAGCTGCTCGCGATGCCCCGCCACTCGGGCACGGCCACCCGCAGTCCCTGCGCCGCCAGGGCCTGGGCCAGGCCGTCGTATTTGGCGGCAGGCACGCCCAGCGCGGGCAGGAAGACCAGGCTGGCGCGGGCGCCGGCCGGCTCGGCCAGGCGCAGCGTGAAGCGGTGGCCATCGGCCGCCACCAGGGGACGTTCGATCATGGAGGGTGCAAGGCGACGGCGCGGAAAGCCGGGAGCATACGGTCATCCCGCGCCGCCGCA